>NZ_JABXGB010000022.1:0-95537 GCF_022627935.1 Ochrobactrum sp. C6C9
CGCTCATTCATCGAATGAGCGAAACCGCAAAAGTTCAAGCGCAAACCCAAAATCAATGGGGCAGAGACGGCGCATACAATTCAATCAGTCTCTCATGTACCACACATCTATATACGGATGGCCGGGGAACAGTCTGAGCATTTGGGTGATATGGTTCGCTGAGAATGTAGATTTCGAAACCAAAGGTGCGCTTGCGCGATCCTTGTCCTTTATCATGTCGATATCTGGCCTCGTTGGTATGGGAGCATTACTGACGCGTCTAGATGTTAACAAAGCTGTCGCCGTATCGCTGTTGGTCTTCGTGGCCTTATGGGCGCCTTTTGTCGTTTTCTCATACCAAATTCACCCTGAAGCGTTCGGGCTTTTTTTTTGCTACTGTCGCTCTGATTGCATGCGCCAGATATGAGCAGTCAAGTAGTCATCTGTCCTTATTGATTGGTTGGGCGATGGCGTTGCTTGCTTTTTTATCCAAGCAGCCTTTCCTGATATATCTGATCATTCCCCTGTATCTCGGCTTCTAAACCCTAATGGGGTCCGAGAGGAAAATACACGCATTCATACTGCATGCGGTTACGTTTACATGTGTTGGTCTGGCGACCGTTTTCTTGTCTGATCCATACATCATATTGGATTTTCAAGGTTTTTTTAGTAAACAGGTAGCAATTCATACTCATCATCTTCATATAAGCAGTTCTCTGTTATACTCATCCGGTCAATGGGCAAGAATACTGGTATTTTCGGATCCTTGGTTTCTTCTTGCGCTTGTCGCTTCTGTAGTGGTTTTTGTCAAATCTCGTTCGCAATTCCTAAAAGCTTGCGCCTTGGCAAACTTTGGGTTTCTTTTTGTTCTGATATTTATGCTTAAGTTCTTTTTTCTTAGGTCGTATCTGTATCCAGCATTGCCGACTAGTCTGGTGGTCATTGCCGCGCTTCCTACGCTTGTGCCCAGAAAAGTGAAGCTGCCAACTACCTTGGTCATGGTCTTTGGGTTAATTGGGCTCGCAGGATACAATAGCGTCACTACGCTCGGTTCTGTCGCGTCTTCGTCGTCATTTTCGCAAACTGCCGCTGTTGATACGATGAATGAAATCAGTTCACATGCAACTAGGGATATTACGGCGGTATATTCTGCGAATTTGCCTCTCAACAGCGCGCCGTTTGGGAAAGCATACAATAGTTTTCAGTTCACGCCTGACAATACGGTTGAGACAGTTGTATCTCTCACCCCTGATATAATCATTGTCGATAAGTTTTGGCCTTACAGCGATCCAAAATTATACGAGGCGGCTGCACGGCGACTTGGTCTTGTTAAATTTACTGTAACTGGGAAGCTCCAGAAAGCGCTCTGCGATTACCAGGGGTCGTCTAGTCTAGCGGACTGCATGTCGGCATCTTTTGGCGAGCATGGTTCCGCTCCGCTTCCAGTCTACGAAATCTATGTTGGTAAGCACGGTAGAAAGCTAATCAGCTCTGTAACGGCTGATATTTAGGAAAATGGATTGGCCTATTAAGACAGATCTTAGATTCCTTTATTGTTGGCGCAATTTCATGGGGGTATTTGTTTGACCGCATCAGATAGATGCTTGGCTTGATCACGGGGTTTGATCCCCCGCACAGACAGCTAACTTGTTGCTCCTAGCCCGCCGCAAAAGAGTAATGGGTATAATTGCAGGATGAACGGCCCCCGTTTCGGATGCGAAATATGAGCTTGACTTGGCGGCTTGGCATGACAGAAGGTCTGGGTCTGGGTCTGGGTCTGGGTCTGGGTCTGGGTCTGGGTCTGGGTCTGGGTCTGGGTCTGGGTCTGGGTCTGCGCGTTTGCATGGGAAGGCAATGTTAATATGAGAACTCACCAATCGGAGTACTGGGACCAATTCTACACAAACGTCGACACAAGTTCACCGATCTACCCATCTCAATTTGCTGCGTTCGCGCTCGGTGAAGCGTCTTTCGCAACGAAGGTTATAGAGTTTGGTTGCGGGAACGGACGAGATGCAGAGTTTTTTGCATCGCAGGGAAAAGACGTTCTTGCGTTTGACGCCTCAGAAGTGGCGATAAATCTTTGTCAATCCCGCAACTGCCGAGACAATATTTTGTTTAGAAAATTTGCGATAGGCGATCCGCTGGAGGAAGGGTTGTTTGGCTCCACTGAAACAAAAACTCTTTTGTATGCTCGGTTTTTTCTCCATGCTATTACCGATGAACAAGAGCGTCAGTTTGTGTCGCTTGCCTCTGATATACTGAAGGAAGGTTCGGTATTAGCATTAGAGTACCGATGCTCCGGTGATGAAGAAAATAACAAGATATTCGGCAATCACTACCGAAGATATATTCGACATGAAGACCTCTGTCAGTATATATCTGAAAATGGTTTTGAAATTTTGTATGAAATAATAGGTAAGGGTCTCGCTAAGTATAAATCGGAAGACGCTCTTGTCGGAAGATGTATTGCGGCAAAAAGGTAGTGCGGCAATGACGACAAGCACTGCAGAAAAGATATCAAAATTTTTCCGGGTTAATTACCAGAAATGTAGAAATAAATACCTGTTAAAGCGGTTCGAGATGATTATGGACCGGATTAATGCTACTGGCGAGGTGAATGGAGTTAGACTCTGTTTCCTAGATCTATTCCCGTCGCATCACCAGTTCTCTGGAGAGCTTATCAAGCAAGTGGCATTGAGGCGCCCAGTTTGTCTGCTCGTATCGGATCGTTCGCACCCGGCCTACCGCAAACGAAACCAGATGAAGAATGTGCACGTCTTCCTTCTGGACAAAAGATGGTTGTCGTTTTGCTTGAACTGGTTGCGTATACCGTATCTTGTCACACCGGCCTCCCACCTGCACCCAAGCTCTGTTCGGCCAGAACTCTTAACAGTACATTTGTATCACTCGCTCGTAAGTATGCATGCGGTTTATGGTGACGACGCATTCGACACATACACGCATTTTTTTGCGTGCGGCCCGCACCATGAGAGAGAGGTGAAGGCTATCAAATTGGCACGAGGCTTGCGTCCGGCTACTGTTTTTCAAATCGGCTATCCGAAACTCGATGAACTTGCATTTAATTTCGAGGGAAGAAAGAGCACCTCAGAGAACCGTAAAACGATACTCTTGGCGCCGTCGTGGCACCCTGAGAACCTTTTGAAGATGCATGGCGATACTATATGCCACGCGATCATGCAGCTTGGCTACAAACTTATAATCCGGCCGCATCCTCATCTTTTCGACAGGGACAAGGTTACGATGGCCAAGCTGCGAGCAATCGCGCGCTCTTCTAATGGCATGATGACAATTGAAAACCCTAACCGGGAGTTTAAGTCTTTTTGGATGGCCGATTTGATGGTTTCTGATTGGTCCGGCGTCGCTCTGGAGTACGCGTTTTGTACTGAACGTCCTGTCGTATTCATTGATGCACCTAGGAAGGTGAGTTCAGTCGACTTGCTTAAGCTCAACCTGCCTGCTGTCGAAGAAAGCTTGCGGTCCGAAGTGGGTGTTATTGTGGATGTTAATGGCCTTCAAGCGGGGATTAATCAAACTCTGTCGTTGCCCACACATCATTGGCAACAGCGCATCCAAGCGGTTCGCAATAAAAACATTTACAATTTCAAGAATAGTGCAAAAATTGGTACCGAGACGTTAATCAAAATCTCAGAAAGATCGGATATGCTCTCGGAATACGATATGCCAAGAGAACGAATTCTTGAATTTATTGATCATTATTTCAATTGATGGTATTGGTAAGATATTTATTGATGTGCACCGCGAATTTGGACCACGGAGAACTGGAATTTTCCGGGTTTTTGCACTGAGCCCCAAGATTGGACCGCCGGGAATTAGAATTTTCCGGCTCCTATGCCAATGGCGGGCTGATGACGCCATCGGGATTATGCAAGGCAATCGGCACGTTATATCCGATTGCCGAGTGAGGACGATCCTTATTATAGTGTCGACGCCAATTCTCCAACTTTTCGCGCGCATCTTCAAGCGTTAAGAACCAGTGTGCGTTCAGGCACTCGGCGCGAAGCTTACTGTTGAAGGCTTCGATGAACCCGTTATCCGTCGGCTTTCCGGGTCGGGAGAAGTCCAGTGTGACCTTGTTGGCATAGGCCCACAGATCGAGGTCACGCGAAACAAACTCACTTCCATTATCAACCCTTATTGTCTTCGGATAACCAGCACGACGACACACTTTCTCAAGTGTCTGAACGACATCCTCACCACGATAACTGAAGCGCGGATCGGTTGCCGGCGAGTAGCGTGAATGCGTATCGACAATAGTCAGAATCCGGAGTTTCTTTCCTGTTGCCAGCTGATCATGCACAAAGTCCATCGCCCAAACATCATTCGGCCCGATCGCTGGTTGACGATCCTCACGCAGCTTGGCCTTGACACGACGTTTCGGATGTTTATTCCTGAGCTGAAGTCCTAACTCATTGTATATTCGACGTGTTTTCTTCATGTTGATGGTCCAGCCTTCGCGACGAAGCAGGACGTGTACGCGACGGTAACCGTATCGCACACGGGTCTCACCAATCTCTTTGATCCGCTTCTCAACAGCGGCCTGCACGGTGCGGCGGGACTTGTAATTGATAGTCGATCTTTCGAAGCTTAGTGCTGCACAAGCCCGTCGGATGGATATTCCCCAATCAACAAGCATTCCCGCCACCAGCTCATGTTTCCGCGCAGGCCTTAAAGTTTTCGGCGGATCACATCCTGCAACATCTCCCGATCAAGCGTGAGGTCTGCAACAATCCTCTTCAGCCGCGTATTTTCCTCATCCAAGGCGCGCAGCCGCCGTATCTCATCAGGCAGCAGACCTGCATACTTTTTCTTCCAGTTGAAATAAGTTGCCTGGCTGATCCCGCTCTTGCGACAGATTTCCGCGACCGGAACGCCGTCATCTCCCTGCTTGAGAATAAACACCTTCTGAGCGTCCGAAAACTTCGATGCTTTCATGCCTTCCACTCCTTCTTCCAGCCAGGAAAATAGCGCGGAAAACTGTCATTATAAACGGTCCAGTTTTAAGGGAGCAGAGCAGTATCTCCTGTTCCGGGCATCTAGCCGAAGTCAGGCTGAAATTACGCTTATCCCCCTGTTCAAATTTCCGAACCAGCTGTTTTTGCTTTGCGCAAATATGTTCCTTGTCTTATGCCTTAAACACTGACTGAACTGTTAGTGCACAATCACCCCAAACGATAACGCTTTTCGGGTGTGATAGTGCGGTTTAGGTTCAGTGAAAGCATGCGGTGTGGAGCGCCGCGCACAACATCGGTGAGGAGCATTATACCGTGAGCAGCAATGAAACTTTCGCTTCGGGAACTTTTGTCGGGCGTGCATGGAGCCCGACGGCCAAAGGGCCGGTTCTGGTGACTTTGCGCGCAGGGCGCGTCATCGACATTACCACCAAAACTGCACCGACAATGCGCGACCTGCTTGAACTGGACGATGCGCTGGCTCATGTGCGTGCAACCGCCGGACAGGATATCGGTTCGCTGGAGACATTGTTTGCGGGCAAGCCCGGTGATGAAAACACCCTCCACCTTTTGGCGCCGAACGATCTGCAATCGATCAAGGCTTGCGGCGTCACCTTCGCCCGCTCCATGGTTGAGCGCGTGATCGAGGAACGTGCGGCTGGTAATCCCGAACTGGCGCTGAAAATCCGTGAGCGCGTCGGCGCAATCATCGGCGATAGCCTGCGCAACCTCAAGGCAGGCTCGGAAGAAGCGGCCCGCGTCAAGGCGGCGCTGATTGAAGAGGGCGTCTGGTCGCAATATCTTGAAGTGGGTATTGGTCCCGATGCTGAAGTCTTCACCAAGAGCCAGCCCATGTCGGCGGTCGGTCATGGTGCGGAAGTGGGCCTGCATCCGATTTCCACCTGGAACAACCCGGAGCCGGAAGTGGTACTTGCGGTCAACAGTCAGGGGCAGGTTAAGGGCGCGACGCTTGGCAACGACGTGAACCTGCGTGACGTTGAAGGCCGTTCGGCCCTGCTGCTCGGCAAGGCCAAGGATAACAATGCGTCCTGTTCGGTTGGCCCGTTCATTCGCCTGTTCGACGAAACCTATTCGATGGACGATGTGCGCTCGGCGGAACTGGCGCTGAAGGTCGAAGGACCGGATGGCTATGTTCTCAACGGTCGCAGCACCATGAAGGAAATCAGCCGTGATCCTTTGGATCTGGTTGCCCAGACCATCGGCAAGCACCATCAGTATCCCGATGGTTTCGTGCTGTTCATGGGAACGTTGTTTGCGCCGGTCGAAGACCGCGACACGCCGGGGCAGGGCTTTACACACAAGATCGGCGATGTGGTGACCATCTCCAATCCGCAGCTTGGTGCGCTGACCAACACCGTGCGCCTGTCGACGGAATGCAGCCCGTGGCGGTTCGGCTCGTCGCATCTGATGCGTAATCTCGCATCGCGTGGCCTGATCTGATTTTATCGATTTGCGCGGCGGGTAAGCCACCGCGCACGTTACCTGAATGCTCAATAAGGGCTGTCGACTTTGCCCATCTCGACATAGACGGTCTTGATCTGGCTGTAATGGGCAAGGGCTGCAACGCCGTTTTCGCGCCCGATACCGGACTGCTTGTAACCGCCGAACGGCACTTCCACGGGCGTCAGGTTATAGGCGTTGATCCAGCAGGTGCCTGCCTTGATCTGGCCGATCACGCGGTGACCGCGCGCGATATCGGCGGTGAAAACACCCGCCGCCAGACCGAATTCGGTATCGTTAGCCCGTGCGATGACTTCATCTTCATCCGAAAATTCCAGAACGCTCATGACCGGTCCGAAGATTTCTTCGCGCGCGATGGTCATGGTGTCGGTCACGTCGGTAAAGACGGTCGGTTCGATGAAGTAACCCTTATCGAAGCCCTGTAGCTTGGGAATGCCGCCGCCGCAGGCAAGCGTTGCGCCTTCGGCTTTGCCTTTTTCGATATAGGAGAGAACCTTGTCGCGCTGGGCGCTGTTGACGAGCGGCCCCATCTGGGTGGCTTCATCCAGCGGGTCGCCGATGCGAATCTTGCGCGTGCGCTCGACCAGCCGCTCGACAAAACGCTCGCGAACCTTCTTATGCACGAAGACGCGGGTGCCGTTGGAGCAGACCTGTCCGGTCGAGTAGAAATTGCCCAGCATCGCACCGCCGATGGCGCTTTCGAGATCGGCATCGTCGAACACGATCAGGGGCGACTTTCCGCCCAGTTCCATCGTGACGTGTTTCAGATGTTCGCCTGCCTGCGCCATGATGCGTTTGCCGGTCGGAACCGAGCCGGTCAGCGAGACCTTGGCCGTCTGGCGATGATTGACGAGCGCCGCGCCCACATCGCCGTAGCCCTGAACGACATTGAAGAGGCCATCGGGCAGCCCAGCTTCCTGATAGGCTTCCGCCAAAGCAAGGGCCGAAAGGGGCGTGTTTTCCGATGGTTTGAAGATGAAGGCGTTGCCCATGGCGAGTGCGGGAGCGGATTTCCACGCGGCGATCTGGATCGGATAGTTCCACGCGCCGATACCGACGCAAATGCCCAGCGCTTCGCGCCGCGTATAAGCGAAGGAACCGCCGAGTTCCACGAATTCACCGTTGAAGCCGGAAATGATGCCGCCGAAAAATTCCAGCGCATCGGCAGCCGAAGCCGCGTCCGCAACCAGCGTTTCTTGAAGCGCTTTGCCGGTATCGAGCGTTTCGAGCTTGGAGAGTTTCTTGTTCTTCTCGCGCAGAATTTCCGCCGTCCGTCGCAGGATGCGACCGCGTTCGACGGGCTTCAACGCCGCCCATGCTTCCTGCGCTTTCATCGCCGCCGCATAGGCGCTTTCGATCACGCTTGGCGTGGCGGAATAAAGCTTGGCGATCTGTTCGCCGGTCGCCGGATAAATCACGGGAAGCGGCTTGCCGTTTTTGTCTTCCACGTATGACCCGCCGATGAAGTGCGAGGCCTTGGGTTGTGCTTTCATGGTGTGTTCCTTCGAAAAGAAGGGAATAGGGCAGTAGGGGAATAAGGGAGTATGTTTTGGCTGCGAACAACATACTCCCTTATTCCCCTATTCCCTTACTCCCCTAACTAGCGGTCCGACACCTGCCAGCGCGGATTGATCCACGGTTCCTGATTGGAGCGTGCCAGCGGTGTGCGGCCAAGGATATGATCGGAGGCTTTTTCGCCGACCATGATCGATGGCCCGTTGAGATTGCCATTGGTGATGCGCGGGAAGATGGATGAATCCGCCACGCGCAAACCTTCAACGCCGATCACGCGGCATTCAGGATCGACCACCGCAAACGGATCGTCAACCGCTCCCATCTTGACCGTGCCGCACGGGTGGAATGCACTTTCGACATGCTCGCGGATGAAATTGTCGATTTCATCATCGGTCTGCACTTGCGCGCCGGGCTGGATTTCCGCGCCGCGATAGGGGTCGAAGGCCGCTTGCCCGAAAATCTCGCGTGTCAGTCGCACGCAGTGGCGGAAATCGGCCCAGTCATCTTCGTGCGACATATAATTGAATTGAATGACAGGCTTTTCACGCGGGTTGGCGGAACGCAACGTTACGCTGCCGCGCGACTTGGAGCGCATGGGCCCGACATGGGCTTGGAAACCGTGCGATTGCGCTGCGGCCTTGCCGTCATAGCGGATCGCCACCGGCAGGAAGTGATACTGAATATCGGGATATTCCACGCCCGCTTTGGAGCGCACGAAGGCGGCGGATTCAAAATGGTTGGTCGCGCCGTCACCGGTTTTGAAGAACAGCCATTCGGCACCGATCTTCGCTTTAGAGAACAGGTTCAGCTTGGAATAAAGCGTGATGGGTTGGGTGCATTCCTGCTGGATATAGACTTCCAGATGGTCTTGCAGGTTCTGCCCGACGCCGGGGCGGTCCGCTACTACCTCGATGCCGTGTTCTTTCAGATGCGCCGCCGGACCGATGCCGGACAACATCAAAAGCTTCGGCGAGTTGATGGAGGAAGCGGCGATGATCACCTCGCGCCGCGCGCGGATGGTCGAGAAACTGCGTCCCGCCTCGATCTCCACGCCAACGGCGCGCTTGCCTTCAAGCACGATCTTGCGCGCAAGCCCCTTGACCAGCTTGACATTGGGGCGCTTCAGCGCCGGTTTCAGATAGGCATTGGCCGCAGACCAGCGACGACCATTATAGATCGTCTGCTCCATGGGGCCGAAACCCTCCTGCTTCTGGCCGTTATAATCTTCCGTCACTTCAAAACCGGCCTGATGTCCCGCTTCGACAAAGGCGTGAAACAACGGATTGTCGCGCTTGCCGCGTTGGACATGCAACGGCCCGTCGGTTCCGCGCCAGCCCTCTTGCCCACCATGCGCATTTTCCATGCGCTTGAAATAGGGGAGCACATCGGCATAGGCCCAGCCCTGCGCGCCGCTTTCCGACCAGAAGTCGTAATCGCGGGCATGGCCGCGCACATAAACCATACCGTTGATCGAGGACGAACCGCCCAGCACCTTGCCGCGCGGCGTGACAAGGCTGCGCCCGCCAATATGCGGTTCCGGCTCGGTGGAAAAACCCCAGTCATAGGTTTCCATATTCATCGGAAAGGAGAGGGCGGCGGGCATCTGGATCAGAGGCCCGACATCCGGGACGCCATATTCAATAACGATTACCGAATAGCGCCCGTCTTCCGACAGGCGATAGGCCATGGCCGAACCGGCGGAGCCGGAGCCGATGATGACGAAATCCGCTTCCATGCTCATGTTCTCACCGAAAGCTGAACTGCAATATAATCTTCCACCAATGCAATGGCGGATTGGGCGTCGGGCGCGTCGGCGCCGAGCGCATGACGAATGTAAAGCCCGTCGATCATCGCGCCCGCACCTTCAGCAATGCGTTGCGCCCGCTCGCGGCCCGTGAGTTGCTCCAGCGCGAAGACCAGATTGGAGTGCAGGCGGCGCGCATAAATGCGCAAAAGCCGCCGCGTGTCTTCCGACTGCTGGGCGTGCACATAGAATGTCAACCAGGCGGCGATGGTTTCCTGCGTGAACTGCGCAGCGGAAAAATTGACGGCGATGATGGCTGCAATGCGTTCGCGCGGCGTTTCCGTCAGCTTCACAGCCTCATTCAGATCGCGGCCCAGTTCGCGCAGCAAATGGCGCATCGTGGCGAGGATGAGCTTGTCCTTACCGCCGAAATAATGATGCGCGAGCGCAGGCGAGACGCCCGCTTCATGGGCGATCTGCGCAACGGTCACATCCAGCGAACCGCGTTGTCCGATGGTGCGTATGGCGGCGTCGATCAGTTCACGCCGCCGCAGGGGTTCCATCCCGATCTTCGGCATCGTCTCAATCCTTGTCCGATTTTCAGACCTGTTGAGCTATTTTATCTTTGATTGACTCATCAATCAATAAAAACTGTGCCTTGGTTTGGATGGCGCGGACCGAGCGGGGAGAAGGCTTGCCGGGGCGCTACGCGCCGCCTACATTCATGGAATGAGCAGAGCGTTTACAAAAGAACAGGATGATGCGCCGACCGATCTCGGCGAGCGTCCGATCAGTCCGCATCGCAATCTTGTCACGCCGACCGGCCTGAAGATGATGGATGACGAGATTGCGCGTCTCCAGCGTGAACTTGCAGAAGCCAATGTCGCCGGTGAGCGCTCGGCCATCGCGCGCATATCGCGTGACCTGCGCTATTGGACGGTGCGGCGTGAAACGGCGGAATTGTCCGTGCCGGATACCGACAGCGATGTGGTGCGGTTCGGCATGACCGTGGAGCTGGAAAATCTGGACGATGGCAACAGCCGGACATGGACCATCGTGGGCGAAGATGAGGCCGATCCGTCAAGCGGAAAGATCTCGCATGTCGCGCCGGTCGCCATCATGCTGTTCGGTAAGCCTGCTGGCGATGTGCTGAAGATCAACGGCAAGGATTGGGAAATCGTGTCGATCAAGGCTTAAATTTAGTCTTCCACCACCACGCTGTGATCGCGGAAGAAGGCGGCAGCACCATTTTCGTCGATTTCACCGGATGCTATACCCATTGTAAAACTGTAGAGCAGACCGTCATCGGCGGTGAGCATATAACCGTTGATCGCCAGAAAGGTGACCGCGGTAACAATTGCCGTGCGCTTGTTGCCATCCACGAAAGCATGGTTGCGACCCAGTCCGAAGACATAGGCCGCAGCGATGTCGGCATGATCGGGATCGCCGTAGACAACTTTGTTCTGCGCCCGCCCCAGCTCGGATTCGAGCGCGTTTTCATCGCGCAGCCCCTGCGCGCCTCCATGCCGCTGCAACTGCTCGACATGGATGGCTTCAACAACGCGACGTGACAGAAAATGCCAGCTCATTCGGCGAGCTTCTGCAAGGCGACCTTATATTTGTCCATGACTCTGCGAGCCGCTTCCATCTGCTGCTCGAAACTGTCGTCTACGGGTTCCAGCGAAAGACCGCTCTGCGTCTCGACGAGTTGCAGCTTGTCGCCGGTTTTCAAATTTAGCCGTTCGAGCACTTCCTTGGGCAGGATCACGCCTTCGGAATTGCCGATCTTGCGCAAAGTGACGTTCATGACTTTTCTCCTATGTTATAACCGATGATATAACATAGTTGCGCCCTTGTCGAGAAGGAGCTCAGAGCCAGCCCTTGCGGCGGAAATAATAGAGCGGCAACAGGGCCGAGGCGACCATCAATCCGAGCGCCATCGGATAGCCCCAGGGCGATGTTAGTTCCGGCATGAAGGAAAAGTTCATGCCGTAGATGGACGCGACCAGCGTTGGCGGCATGAAGCCCACGGCGGCGACGGAGAATATCTTGATGATGGCATTCTGCTCGACCGAAATTAGTCCGACGATGGTGTCGAGCAGGAAGGTGACCTTGTTGGACAGAAAATCCACATAGGCAGTCAGCGATTGCATGTCGCGTTCCAGGGACTTGATCCAGGAGCGGGTTTCCTTTTTTCCCGTCGCCGGATTGCTGGTTGCTGAAAGATAGACCAGCATGCGGCTTATGCCTGCAAGACTTTCACGCATGCGCGACAGAAAGGTTCCCTGACCGCCGATCTGGGTCAATATGTGCCGGAAATCCTGCGTCGTCATTGGTCGCGCCTTCGGCTGGCGGCGATAGATGGAGTGCGAAGCGGCGTCAATCTTGCCCGCCACACCTTCCAGAATATCCGCCAGGCGATTGGTGGTGGCTTCGGTGATGCCGAGCATGATCGAAAGCCCGGTGCATTTGGCGGAAATCAGCCCGTTACCCGGCTTGGTGGAGCGCAGAATATAGGTGGTGAAGGATTTGGGGTCGGCATAGCGCACGGTAATCAGGCGCGAGCCGTGCAATATGAAGGTCACCGGCGCGAGTTCGCGATGATCGAGATCGACGGCATGGAGGATGGGCACGGTGAGATATTGTGCGCCGTTTTCCATGTAAAAGCGGCTCGATTCCTCGATCTCGGTCATGTCTTCGCGGGTGGGGATGGCAATGCCGGTCCACGCTTCGACAATATGATCTTCATTGACGCCGGGTGTGGAAAGATCGATCCAGATCACGCTGTCCGGTAATGGTGTGCCCGGTTCGACTTCCGTTTTCTCAAGGTGATCTCCGGAAAGGCTGTAGAGCGTGATCATGCTGGCACCTGCTGGCTGCGAATGAAAATACAATCTGCGCGAAAATTGTTAGAGCATTTTGAAGCCAAATGAAAATATTCGGGCGCACGCAAGTGCGGGATTAGCCCGGACTGTGACAAGATAATCGCGCCTGTTGACAGGTTTAGCGCGCTCCGCTAATTCATCAAGTCATCCGATGAATTTGGCAAGCTCTATGAAGACGGTTTCACGCAAAAGCCTGACGGAAGCGGCGACGCAATCCATTCGTTCCGAAATCACGTCGGGGCGCTGGGCTGTGGGCGAGCAACTGCCGAATGAAGCCCAGCTTTCGGCGCGGCTTGGTGTCAGTCGTGGCACGGTGCGCGAGGCCGTCCGGGCGCTTGTGGCACAGGGCATGCTGGAGACACGTCAGGGCTCGGGCACCTATGTTCGTTCTAGGGCCGACACGGCGCGCAGTCTGAACCGCATACGCCATACAAGCTTGCGCGACCGGCTTGAAATGCGTGCGGCGCTGGAAGTGGAGGCTGCGCGCCTGGCCGCGCAACGCATAACGCCGCAGACGATTGCGCATCTGGAATCTATGCTGGCTTCACGCGGTCTGCGCGAGGAGACCGACCGGGCGACGTTCGTTGAGCGCGATTTTGCATTCCATGAAGCCATCGCCGCAGCTTCCGGCAATGATGCGCTGATCGAAGTTTATGGCTTCTTTTCCGCATCGATCCGCGAATCGATAGAAGCCACGCTGGATGGCGAACTGCCGGAACCGGATTATGAGGCGCATCGCCAGATCGTTGAAGCGATCGCGACCGGCGACCCGGACAAGGCCAGCGCGACGGTTCGTCGTTTTATGGCCCCCCTGATTGAAGAACTGGAAAGGTTGCTCGCATCATGAGCCGCATCAATGCCGTGCCCCCCGCAGCACGGGAGGAGTACACCATGCCATCGCAGCCGGAACAGCTTGTTGATGCTGAAGCGGACAGCGTTCCGCCGCCCTCTGCGCCGCAAATGCCGAGCAAGGCTTCACGCATCCTGCTGGGGCTGAGCCTCGTGCTGATTGCCGCCAATTTGCGTCCGGTTTTTTCCAGTGTTTCGGTGCTTTTGCCGGAAATCATCGATGGAACCGGCATGTCGTCGCTGGCTGCCGGCGTGTTGACCACCTTGCCGGTCGTTTGCCTTGGCGCATTCGCGCCCTTCGCGCCGCGTCTCGCCCAGCGTTTTGGTGCCGAGCGCGTGCTGCTGGCCGTGCTGGTTGTGTTGACCATCGGCACCGGGCTGCGCGGTATCGGGTCTTTCTGGTCGCTCTATATGGGCGCAACACTTGCCGGGGCGGCGATTGCCATGGGCAATGTGCTGCTGCCGGGGGTGGTGAAGCGCGATTTTCCGAAGACCGCCGCGATCATGACCGGTCTTTACACCATGGCGCTTTGCGGTGGTGCAGCTTCGGCGGCGGGCTTCACGATCCCGATCAAGAACATGCTTGGCGGCTCGTGGAATCTCGCTCTGGCGTTCTGGGCCATTCCGGCGGCGCTGGTTCTGGTATTGTGGCTGCCGCAGGCGCTGCGCAGCAAGCACAATGTCGCGCATTCGGGCTTCCGCGTCGTGGGCCTTTGGAAAGACCCGCTTGCCTGGCAGGTGACGCTTTTCATGGGGCTGCAATCGTCGACGGCCTATATCGTGTTCGGCTGGCTGGCGCCGATCCTGCGCGAGCGGGGTATGAGCCCGGCTGCGGCGGGCGGTCTGGTGTCGTTTTCGATCATGGCGCAGGTCGTGACATGCCTGCTGATCCCGTCCATTGCGGTGCGTCAGAAAAGCCAGAGCTTTATCAACGTCTTTCTCTGCGCCTGTGCATCGCTGGCACTGATCGGCTTTCTCTATCTGCCGCAATGGAGCTTCTGGATACTGGCAATCATTCAGGGCATCGGGCAGGGCGGATTGATTGCCGCTGCAATGATGGTGATCGTGCTGCGCTCGCCGGATTCGCACACGGCGGCGCATCTGTCCGGCATGGCGCAATGCGTCGGCTACATTCTCGCGGCCATCGGCCCGCTGGTCGTCGGCATGATTCACAGCGCGACGGGAAGCTTTGCCGCAAGTGGCCTTTTCTTTGTGATTCTGTGGGTCGGGGCCAGTATCAATGGCTGGCTGTCAGGACGCGCCCGCCATGTGGGGGCGAGAACGATAAACAAAGAAGCATAAACAAAAACCCCGGCATTGCCGGGGTTTTTTCATTACAGAGTGTTCGTTCTCAGACGAACTGGCCGAGACCCGGGATCGAGCCGATCACCGCATCGACCGGCGCATCGCCAGCCTTTTCCTTGGCGAAGCGAATGGTTTCCTTGGCAACGCCGGAAATTTCACCCATGCCGAGACCAGCGCCCATGAGCTGCGAGCCGAGGCCCATCACGCCACCCATCAGGTTGGACAGAAAGCCGCCGCCCTTGACCTGCGCAACGGCTTCTTCCGCACCCGGAATAGCGGCCAGAAGCTGCTGAACCTGATCCGCCGGGCCTTCCTTCTGAAGGAATGCGAGGATCATGCCGACAGACTTTTCTGCCGTCGCGGCATCGATGCCGACATTCGAGGTGATGCGTGCGATCAGTTCTTCCATGGAAACTCTCCCAAAAATCTTACGTTTACGTAATATGCATTCTCGCTATCGCTTTGCAAGCTTGTCCGGATCAAAAATATAGGGAAATTTTTCAGCTGTTGTGACAGCAAAACCGGTTCTCTCTGTGGAGCATGGGCTTTATCGTTGTCGCATGACGATGCGGCAGTTATATCTGAAAAAACTGCGCTGTGGATGTGCCGGTCGAAATGAGGAGCAAATCGCCTGATGACTGCTGACGATGCAATTTTCCTTGGCGCAAGCCGCAAGCCCGACGATTCCTACCAGCAGCCGGAATATCTGGCGCTGAAATATGGCAACAGGCACGGTCTGGTCACCGGCGCGACGGGTACGGGTAAGACCGTGACCTTGCAGGTGTTGGCGGAAAGCTTTTCCGCCGCCGGGGTGCCGGTCTTCTGTGCCGATATCAAGGGCGATCTGTCGGGCATTGCCGCTATCGGCGTTGCAAATGACGGCCTGAACAAGCGGGCCGAGGAAATCAAGCTCAAGCCTTACGAGCTGCGCGCATCGCCGGTCATTTTCTGGGATATTTTCGGCGAGCAGGGACACCCGGTTCGCGCCACCATTTCCGAAATGGGGCCGCTGCTGCTGTCGCGCCTGATGAATCTCACGGAAGCGCAGGAAGGCGTGTTGAATATCGCTTTCCGCCTCTCGGACGAAGAAGGCCTTCTGCTGCTTGATCTGAAGGATTTGCAAGCCATCCTCAAGGAAATGGCGGAGCGTTCCGCCGAGCTTTCCGGCAAATATGGCAACGTCAACAAGGCGTCGGTCGGCGCGGTGCAGCGTTCGCTGCTGGTGCTTGAACAGCAGGGTGGGGCCAAATTCTTCGGCGAACCGGCTTTGACCATTGCCGACCTGATGCGCACGACGACGGACGGGCGCGGCGTGGTCAGCGTGCTTGCCGCCGACAAGCTGATGATGAGCCCGCGCCTTTATTCGACGTTTCTACTCTGGCTGATGTCGGAACTGTTTGAAGCGCTGCCGGAAGTGGGCGACCCGGACAAGCCAAGGCTGGTCTTTTTCTTCGACGAGGCGCATCTTCTGTTCGATGAAGCGCCGAAAGCGCTGGTCGACCGTGTCGAACAGGTCGTGCGTCTGATCCGTTCCAAGGGCGTCGGCGTCTATTTCGTGACGCAGAACCCGCTCGACGTGCCGGAAACGGTTCTGGCGCAGCTCGGCAACCGTGTGCAGCATGCGTTGCGCGCCTATACGCCGCGCGAGACCAATGCGGTGAAAACCGCCGCCGATACGTTCCGTCCCAATCCGGATTTCAAGACGTTCGACGCGATCACCAATCTGGCGACCGGTGAAGCGCTGGTCTCCACCTTGCAGGCCAAGGGCGTGCCGTCCATGGTGCAGCGCACCCTCATTCGCCCGCCTTCGTCGCGCATCGGCCCGCTGACGCCGGAAGAACGCGCCAGGATCATCGCCGCAAGCCCCGTCTCGGGTCAGTACGATACGGTTGTTGATCGCGATTCAGCATTCGAGATGCTGGCGCGCAAGGCGCAGAACGCGACGGTCGAGCAACAGAAAGCCAAGCAGGAGGAAGAAGGCGGCGGCGGAATACTTGGCGACCTCCTCGGCACGGCATTGGGCACGGGCAAGCGCTCAGGTCGTCAGACCGTTGCGGAAACAGCCATGAAGTCCGTTGTGCGTACGGTCGGCAATTCGCTGGGTCGCGCATTGGTGCGCGGCATTCTCGGCAGCTTTAAGAAGTAAGGCAGTAAGGCAGTAAGGCAGTAAGGCAGTAAGTGAATAGGGCAGTAAGTTTTCAGTCAAGCAAAACATATTGCCCTACTGCCTTACTGCCCTATTGCCCTAAACTTACATTACCAGGATCTGAGACTTCGGCGGCACACGATCATAAAGATCGATGATATCCTGGTTGAGGAAGCGCACGCAGCCCGACGAAACCGCCTTGCCGATGGACCACCATTCCGGATTGCCGTGCAGGCGATAGAGCGTGTCCTTGCCATCCTGGAAGATGTAGAGCGCACGCGCACCAAGCGGGTTCTTGAGGCCCGGAGCCATGCCGCCATTGGCAGCGCTGTACTGGACCAGTTCCGGCTGACGGGCGACCATTTCATCCGGTGGCGTCCAGCGCGGCCACTGGCGCTTGTACTGGATCACAGCGCGACCGGACCAGGCAAAGCCTTCTCGACCGATGCCGACGCCATAGCGCAGCGCCTGACCATTATCGAGCACGAGATAGCAGAAGCGGTTGGAGGTATCGATGACCAGAGTGCCCGGCATTTCACCGGTAGGGTCTTGTACGACCTGACGCAGATAGCGCTTGTCCATCTTCTGGATCGGGATCGCCGGAAGCTGGAAGCCGCCATCGTTGACGGAAGCATACATCTGCTCCCAGCCGCCAAAGGACGAATCCACATTGGCCTGCGGCGTTCTGTTGATCGGGTTGCCGGACGCATCGACATCGATGATAGGAACATTCTGTCCCAACTGGGCGCAACCGGCGAGACCGGCAGCCGCAGTGGCAGTCATTGCCGTCAGGAAAGAGCGGCGGGTGAGGGTCGTTTGCATAAGAAAACCAGACTAGTGACGGGAGGGTTATGAATACAACAATCAGGGTTAACGAAGTGCGACCAAACCAGATATGGTAGAGGCGCCGTGGGTGGAAGGCATGGGCTCGGGCAAGTGTTACCCGAAGCCTGAAGAATTAACTGACCGGAAAACGCCCTAGAATTGTGGCGCGGAGCCGGTGTGAATAGGGCCTAAAAGTGGCGAAAAGCCCCCCGTTGCACGCGTGTTGCGCTCACGACACAATTTTGCGGGCAATCAGCCTATTTGGAAGAAGCCCGGTAATTCAAATTTTAGTGAAATATTCTTTTTCGCCGCTTGGCGTGTCAGCCAAGAAGCTGGAGACTCGGCAAAATCAGCGCAGGCGCGAACGCTTTATACTCGTCCGGTTGGCCCGAGCGATTGATCCACACGCCGCGCATGCCGAACTTGACCGCGCCAGCCACATCCCAGCGATTGGACGACTGGAAGGAGATCGCGGACGGATAAAGCCGCCATTGCATGGTGATCAGCTCATAGGCCGAAGGAGATGTCTTGTATCTGCGCACGGCATCGACCGAAATGACATCATCGAGAAGAACGTCGAGGGCCGCCGATTTCACGGCGGCTTCCAGCATGGCAGGCGAGCCGTTGGAGAGGATCGCAAGCCTTGCGCCGCGATCCTTGAGATTTTTCAGCGCCGCGGGCACTTCCGGATAGCAGTCGAGTTTCCAATAGGCGTCGAGCAGGTCGTTGCGCAGCGATGGATCGACGGAAGGATAGCGCGCAAAGGCGAAATCCAGCGACTCTTCCGTCAGCTTCCAGAAGTCGCTGTAAGCGCCCATCAGGCTCAGCACCCATGAATATTCAAGCTGCTTGGCACGCCACAGTTCCGAAAAGGCGCGCCCGTCGGGTCCGGCCTTGTCCGCATGCCGCCGCACCGCCGAATGGACATCGAACAATGTGCCATAGGCGTCGAAGACATAGGAACTAATTGTACCGGACACGGTTACCCCTTTATCGATGCGGCGATGCGGAAATCCTGAATGGGGTTCATCCTACTGTGATTTCAATAATATTTCATTGCCGCTCACGCGGTTGGGGCCTATGTAGAGTCCGCACGCAATTTTTCGGGTAGGCAACCGCATTGCCCGCCGCGCGTTGAGAGATAAAGAGGAGAGTTTCCAATGGCTTTCGAACTGCCCGCCCTTCCATATGACTATGAAGCACTTGCGCCTTTCATGTCGCGCGAGACGCTTGAACTCCACCACGACAAGCACCATCAGGCTTATGTCACCAACGGCAACAAGCTGCTTGAAGGTTCCGGCCTCGAAGGCAAGAGCCTGGAAGACATCGTCAAGGAAAGCTACGGCAAGAATCAGGGCCTCTTCAACAATGCCGGCCAGCATTACAACCACATCCATTTCTGGAAGTGGATGAAGAAGGGCGGCGGCGGCAACAAGCTGCCAGGCAAGCTTGAAAAGGCAATCGAATCCGATCTCGGCGGCTTCGCCAAGTTCCGCGAAGATTTCATCGCTGCTGGCGTCGGCCAATTCGGTTCGGGCTGGGCATGGCTCTCGGTCAAGGACGGCAAGCTGGAAATCTCCAAGACGCCGAATGGCGAAAACCCGCTGGTTCATGGCGCAAAGCCAATCCTCGGCGTCGACGTGTGGGAACACTCCTACTATGTCGATTATCGCAACCTGCGTCCGAAATATCTCGAAGCTTTCGTCGACAGCCTGATCAACTGGGATTACGTGCTGGAAATGTACGAACAGGCATAATGCCAAGGCATTGATGTTATGAGAAAAGCCCCGTTTATGCGGGGCTTTTTTTGTTGCATTCGGAATGGCGAGGCTTTTTTCTTATTATTGAGCTGTCCAGTAAAATGCTCAAATTAAACATTACTAATTTTATCATGTTTTTCACGTTATCGTGAATGAATTGTATAAACCTCTGTAATGTGCGCGTTTTACTTTTCTTGATGGTGATATGTTGGGAACGATCGTTGCAATGGCAGAGATTGTATCGGATATTTTGCCAATAGATCGGTTTTGTTCAATGAAATGCGGAGGACTACATGCGCTTGTTTTTTCCTGCACTTGGTTCTGCGGCAGTGCTCGTCGCCAGTATCGGGTTGGCACAGGCCGATGCGATTGCTGATCGTCAGGCGATCATGAAGGATCTGGGCCGTTCGGTTGGCCAGATCGCGCCGGTGGTCAAAGGCGAAAAGCCGTTCGATGCAGCGGCGGTTCTGGCGGCGCTTGAGAAAATCGACGCCGACGCCAAAAAGCTCGATGTCGATACGCTGTTCCCGGCGGGGTCAGATCAGGGCGACACCGAAGCTTCGCCGAAAATCTGGGAAAACAAGGACGATTTCGTCAAGCATGTCGAAAAATTCCGCACCGATGCAGCCGCTGCTCTGGCTGCCAAGCCGCAGGATGTAGATGCGCTGAAAACGGCATTTCAGCAGGTCGCTGCCAATTGCGGTTCCTGCCATCAGGCCTATCGCGTCAAGAAAAACTGATCAGCTTTGCAAGACCGGCAGTTTCGTTTGATACCGAAACTGCCGCAATGGAATGGGTAGGATGGTCCGCAAACTGGCATATGCCGCGGGCGCTGTGCTTGTCATTGGCGCTGCCGCCTTCTGGATTCTGACCACGCCGCAAAAAGTGGATAGCACCGTTCTGGCTTCCATGAAGCCCGGCGATACGGTGCGGGGTGAACAGGTTTTCTGGGCGGGCGGTTGCGCGTCTTGCCATGCGGCGCCGGGCGCTGCAGGCGATGCGCGCAAGGTGCTTGCTGGCGGGTATGAGCTGGTCTCGGATTTCGGCACCTTCGTCGTGCCGAATATTTCGCCGTCCGAACAGGGCATCGGCACCTGGACCATTCAGGATTTCGCCAATGCCATGCTCAAAGGCGTCGGAAAGCAGGGCGAGCATCTCTACCCGTCCTTTCCCTACACATCCTACACCCGAATGGAGCCGCAGGATGTGGCCGACCTCTACGCGTTTATGAAGACATTGCCGCCATCGGATAATGTCGCAGCACCCCACAAGCTTGGATTTCCCTTCAATATTCGCCGCAGCCTCGGCATCTGGAAGCATCTTTACCTGTCGGATGCGCCCGCCGTGGATATTGCCGATGCATCCGACCTCGTGACGCGCGGACAATATCTGACCGAAGCGCTCGGTCATTGCGGCGAGTGCCACACCCCGCGCAATCTGATTGGCGGGCTGCAAACCAGCCAATGGCTGGCGGGCGCGCTATCGGCGGAAACCGGCAGCGACGGTAAGAAGAGCGTGGTTCCGAATATCACCACCGGCGAGGGCGGCATTGGCGACTGGAGCGAAAACGATATCGCCTATGCGCTGCAAAGCGGCTTCACGCCCGACTTCGATTCGCTTGGAGGATCGATGACGGACGTGGTGTCCAATATGGCGCATCTGACCGAGGCCGACCGCGCTGCAATCGCAGCCTATCTGAAAGCCATTCCCCCACACGCGAATGGCTATAAGACGCAATAACAGGTTCAGGCGGTTTTGATTTCTTCCAATTCGAGTTCTTCGATCATGGTTTGCCGCATGACGAATTTCTGGATTTTCCCGGTAACGGTCATGGGGAATTGATCGACAAAGCGGATATGCGCCGGGATTTTATAATGGGCGATCCGCTGCTGGCAGAAGCTGACCAGTTCCGCTTCGTTCAGGCGTCCGTCCTGACTGAGCTTGACCCAGGCACAGATAACCTCGCCAAACCGGCGGTCGGGAATACCGAAAATCTGCACATCGCTGATCGCCGGGTGGGTGAACAGGAATTCTTCGATCTCGCGGGGATAGATGTTCTCGCCGCCGCGAATGATCAGGTCCTTGATGCGCCCGACAATGTTGCAATAGCCCTCCGCATCGATGGTGGCGAGGTCGCCGGTATGCATCCAGCCCGCATCATCGACAGCGCCCGCCGAGCTTTGCGGATCGTTCCAGTAACCGCGCATGACGCTATAGCCTCGCGTCAGCAACTCGCCCTTTTCGCCGCGTGGAACAATCCGGCCATCAGCATCGACAATCTTGACTTCCAGATGCGGATGGATGCGGCCAACGGTTGAAACGCGCCTTTCCAGCGGGTCGTTGGTCGAGCTTTGAAAACTGACGGGGCTCGTTTCGGTCATGCCGTAAGCGATGGTGATTTCGCTCTGGTGCATTTCGCTGATCACCCGGCGCATGATTTCGACCGGGCAGGGCGATCCGGCCATGATGCCGGTGCGCAAGCTCTGAAGATCAAAGGTTGTGAACTCGGGATGATCCAGCATGGCGATGAACATGGTCGGCACACCATGCAGGCCGGTGCATTGTTCATCCTGCACCGTCTGCAATGTCAGAAGCGGATCGAAACTGTCATTCGGGATCACCATGCAGGCGGCATGGGTCATGCAGGCCAGATTGCCGAGCACCATGCCGAAGCAGTGGTAGAATGGTACGGGAATGCACAGCCGGTCCTGTTCGGTGAGGCGCATGGCCTCGCCGACGAAAAAGCCGTTATTGAGAATATTGTGGTGGGAGAGGGTCGCACCCTTGGGACTGCCCGTGGTGCCGCTCGTAAACTGGATATTGATCGGATCGTCGAATTGCAGCTCCTCCGACAGCCGGCGCAGTTCGTCGCGCGCGGCCTCATCGCCTGCGACGGCAACCGCATCGAAATTCATCATGCCAGCGGTCTGTTCTTCGCCAAGCCGGATCACACAGCGCAGGGCAGGCAGCCGTTCCGCCACGAGATGGCCAGGCCGCGCGCTATCGATTTCCGGCACGATGGAGCGCAATATATCCAGATAATTGCTGGTCTTGAGCGATGGCGCGAGGATCAGCGCCGAACATTCGACCTTGGCAAGCACATATTCCAATTCATGCGCCCGATAGGCCGGATTGATATTGACGAGGATCAGGCCCGCTTTCGCCGTGGCAAACTGGGTCAATATCCATTCCAGATTGTTTGGCGACCAGATGCCGACCCGTTCGCCGGGGCGCAGGCCAATGGCGAGGAGCCCTTCTGCAAGGGCGTCAACGCGAGCGTTCAATTCTGCATATGTCAGGCGGATATTCTGGTGACGGACGACCACTGCTGCCCGGTCGGGATATTGCCGGGCGATGCGGTCGAGATGATTGCCAATCGTATCGCCGATCAGAAGCCGGTCACTCGCGCCATGAACATAGCTCGCCTGCTGCATAGTCGATCCTCCCAAATCGATTTCACCTCCCCGATAGTGTTCTTCTCGTTCCCCTTATGCGGCCCCGCGCTTGTCGTCCGAAAATGATATTGCCATTTTATGGTGCTGCCAAAAATTGCAGTTTTTTGGGCGGAGTTTATCGCTTGATGCAGCGGGCAACTGTTGCCGGACCAGCATTGGTATATTTGCTCTGCATGGTATAGAGCCAGCCTTTGCACTCGGACAGGTTGGTGAAGCAGCGCATGCGATCAACTGGAACGATGCCGTCCATGCTGACCATGGGGGAATCGTCCACACCGCTGAACTGACCGAGAATAATGCCGCTGCCCTTTGGCGGCGCGCTGCAGCGCCGTCCCGCATATTCGCTCACATCTTTCCGCACTTGCGCATTCGCGCCCGTGGTGGCGGGCACAAGGGCTGGAAGCGCCAATGCCAAGCTCGCCAGAAAAGTCACGCATCCGGTTTTCATGATGCAATCTCCATGACGACATTCAATCTGCGATAGTATAGGGCGTTGATTGTCAAACGTGTAGCTGCTTTTCATTTGCTCCAGCGAGATAAACCCCCTGGAGCGTGATCGTGTATCAACCTTCGAAGCCTGTAACCTTGCCCACGACTTTCAGCGCGAAAGCCTGCGTATAGGCGACTTCTTCCAGCCGCGAAAAACGGCCCGAAGCGCCCGCATGGCCGGCATCCATATTGATGCGGAACAGCACCGGGTGGTCATCGGTTTTCAACTCGCGCAGCTTGGCAACCCATTTCGCCGGTTCCCAATAGGTGACGCGCGGGTCTGTCAGGCCTGCAACAGCCAGAATGGCCGGATAGGCTTGCGCCGTCACATTGTCATAAGGCGAATAGGCGGCGATGGTGCGATAATCCGCTTCCGAGGCAATCGGGTTACCCCATTCCGGCCATTCCGGCGGGGTGAGTGGCAGCGTATCGTCGAGCATGGTGTTCAGCACGTCGACAAACGGCACTTCCGCGATAATCCCGCCAAAGGCTTCCGGCGCGAGATTGGCGACCGCGCCCATCAACATGCCGCCAGCGGAGCCGCCATGGGCGACGATGCGGTCATGACTGGTGAAACCTTCGCTGACCAAATGCTTGGCGGCGGCGATGAAGTCGGTAAAAGTGTTCGTCTTCTTGTCGCGCTTGCCGTTTTCATACCAGGCAAAGCCCTTGTCCTTGCCGCCGCGAATATGCGCAATGGCGTAGACGAAGCCGCGATCCACCAGCGACAGGCGCGATGTGCTGAAGCTTGCCGGAATGGTGATGCCATAGGAGCCATAGCCGTAGAGCAGGCACGGAGCCGAACCGTCCAGCCTGGTATCCTTGTGATAAAGGATCGAGACCGGCACCAGCTCGCCATCGGCTGCGGGCGCAAGGATGCGGCGCGTCACATAATCGTCGATATCATGGCCGGACGGCACTTCCTGCGTCTTCAGAAGCGTCCGCTCGCGGGTGCGCATATTGTAATCGAAGAGCTGTTCCGGCGTCGTCATCGACGAATAGGAGAAGCGGATGACCTCGGTGTCGTATTCGGCGCTGCCATGCAGGCCGAGCGAATAGGCTTCCTCGTCAAAGGCAATGGCGTGTTCTTCGCCGCTCTTGCGATCCCGGATGACGATGCGCGGCAGGCCGTTGTCGCGTTCGATCCAGACGAGGTGATGCTTGTAGGCAGAGTGGGACAGGATCAGGCGGCCCGGCTTTTCCGCCACCACATCCACCCAGTTTTCCGGCTGCGGCGCGCTGGCTGGCGCTTTGCAGATCTTGAAATCCTTCGCGCCATCGGCATTGGTCAGAATGAAGAATTCATCGCCGCCCGGCGCAATGTCGTATTCCGTGCCGGTTTTGCGCGCCATGATCAGTTGCGGCTTGGCCGCCGGATCATTGGCGGGCAGCAGCCAGCATTCCGATGTTTCGTGGTCGTGAATATCGATGAAGATATAGTCGTCCAGCGCGGAGCCGCCGACGCCGAGGAAGAAGCCAGCGTCCTGTTCTTCAAAGATCAGCCGGTCTTCGGACTGGTCGGTGCCGATGCGGTGATAGAATACTTTCGATGGGCGATGGTTTTCATCAAGCCGTGTATAGAAAAAGCCTTTGCTTTCCGCATCCCACGTGCCGCCACCATTGGTATCGGTGACGATGTCCGAAAGTTCCGCCATGGTCGTGAGATCGCGAACCTTCAGCTTGTAGAATTCCGATCCCTTGTCGTCATAGCCCCAGATCAACAGATTGTGATTGGGGGCATGGTCTGCCGAAGCAAGACGGAAATAGGCCTTGCCTTCGCATTCCTTGTCGCCGTCGAGCAGGATTGTTTCGGCACCGCCGTCGCGCGGCGTGCGGATGAAATAGGGCTGCTCGCCGCCGGTGCGGTATGAAACGCCGTAAGCATAGGGGCCATCCTTCAACGGAACCGACGAATCATCTTCCTTGATGCGGCCGCGCATCTCCGCGAAAAGCTCTTTCTGCAGGGCTTCCGTGTTCTGCATCAGGCTTGCCTGATAGGCGTTCTCGGCATCGAGATGTTTGCGTATTTCCGGGGAAAGAACCGACGGGTCCTTGAAGACGTCCTGCCAGTTTTCCGCACGAAGCCAGGCGTAATCGTCGGTGCGGGTGATGCCGTGGCGGGTGTCGCTATGCGGATGTTTCGGGGCGTGCGGAGGCTGTGGCGGGCGAGCGTTATGAGGCATTCTGAAATCCGATGAACATTGTTTCAAATTGTTGCGGATCGCTTTAACGACCCTTTGGAAAGGCGGATATTGAGGCATATATAGTTTCGGGCACGGTCGAAAGCGAGTTGATTTCAATGAAATATATTTAAGCTATGCCTTTTTCGCGCCCGATTTTAGAGGCAGTGCTGCAATCAGCAAAATGTGTTTGTTTCGCGAGGCCAGATCATAGCTTAAAGCAAAAACGGTTGCTAAACTTGGTCATGCAAATTATGCGAGCCGTGCTGAAAAACTATATGCGGTTGCTTTATCGTCAATAAACGATGCGCGCCATGATTGTGCCAGTGAGATTGCCGGGGTGCTATTTCCATGAAAAGGCTTTGTTTTCGTTCTTTTTATTTGTGGCTTAAAGAATAATAGGCTATTATTAATGTAGTTTCGCACAACAATTCTATTGCAAAAGATCATGATAGTTGTTAAGTGCGGTCATAAAAGAGCTAGGTAGAGTTCTGAGATACGCAATCCCGACTTCAGATGTGTCATCGATGCCGAAAGTTGCGGAAAAACAAAAACATAAGAAGTAAAAAAAGGAAAACCGATGGAAAATCTGGATACGCACGACGAAAGCGCAGAACTGCTTCTGAGCCTGACCGCGGATGTTGTCGCTGCTTATGTTGGCAATAATTCGATTCGTGCGGGCGAGCTGCCGCTGTTGATTGCTGATGTTCATGCCGCTTTCAAGCGTCACGTGGAACGTGAAGAAGCGCCGGTTGTTGTTGAAAAGCCGAAGCCAGCCGTCAATCCGAAGAAGTCGGTTCATGACGACTACATCATCTGCCTCGAAGACGGCAAGAAGTTCAAGTCGCTCAAGCGTCACCTGATGACCCATTACAACATGACCCCGGAACAGTACCGCGAAAAGTGGGATCTCGATCCTAACTACCCGATGGTTGCTCCGAACTATGCTGCCGCTCGTTCGCGTCTGGCAAAGAAGATGGGCCTCGGCCGCAAGCCGAAGGGCGCTTAATCAGCGATCCTGACGGCGCATCGCGAAGACCGTGAAGCGGTTTTCGGATATTAATGTGCCTGAAGCAAAAATATGGAGCGTGCCCTGACCTGCCATGAGCAGGCCCGGGCGCGCTCTTTGTGTTTTAGCACTGTGCTTCTCGTATTTGAGCTTTCGATTTGGACGCGACAAAGATTGTTTTATATCGAGATGGGCTTTTGCTTGTGATTGCTATCAGGCGCGGTCGTTCGAATGCGTCGGCGTTGACTGTAAATCTTTCGCGGGCCGCGTATATGTGCAGCATCATCACGACCGGCTTTGCCTTCCAACCTGTCGAGCGCCTGTTTTAAGGCGATGTGGCGGTTGAGATCATAACTCCAGTGACCACTGGTGCCCTTGAGGCGTTCGCGTTCGATCAGTCGCGTGAGGCGGCGCGCTGCTTGCTGCTTTTCCACTTCCGATGCCTGCACCAGCCGGTCGATATCGATTCCCGCCACGATTTGCAGGGCCACGCGCTGCATGGCGCTCATCCGGTCTTGCTCTCGTTCGGTGAGAAAGATTCTGCGGGCCTGTTCCAGCGCTGTTTTCATAAGCCTTGTCCTCGTTTGTCGATACAAACAGGATCGTCGATTTCTGCATGGTGTGGATAATATTCCTAAAATCTGTGAAATCTGTTTGACGGGCGGAGGGACGGTCGGTTTACTCTCGGTGTCGCCGATCTTGCGGATGGCTGTTGAAAAACGCTCTCTAAAGCAAATAGTAGAGAAAACCAAGGGTATGGGCGGTCAGGTGGCTCAAGCCAAAACGCCAGAAGCGTCATCCTCCAACGCGGTGCCGGACACTCCAAACTTTATCCCGCAAACTTATCCTCCCTTGCAATTTTCTCATTATAAGAAGATATTCCTATTCAGATGAGGGAAGATGAATGTCTTTGGAACTAACGGATGTCATTCATACGCGGGCAGATGCTTTTGATGCTTTGCGGTTGATCGCGGCACGACATGGGAGGCCCCTTCTTCTCGACCCCGTTGAGGGATTGCCAGATCGAAAGCGGCAGGAATACAGCGTGCAATTGTGCGAAACGCTGATCGATCTCCTCGTGGCGTCGTTCGGTGTGGATGGCAAGGAACTGCGTGCGCCAACCCGGTGCAGGCGCAATGTGGCGCGGGTCAGGCAGATCGGCATGTATGTGGCGCATACGTCCTTCGGTCTGGCGATGCGGGAGGTGGCCACCGGCTTTGCGCGGGATCGCACAACGGTGATGCATGCCTGCCATCTCGTGGAAGATATGCGCGATGATGTCGATTTCGACGCCATCGTGACCGCCTTTGAGCGCATCGTGAATTCGGCTTTTTCAACCTGGAGGATGGCGGCATGACCACACAGTTTTCGACGTCCGAAATGCGCGTGATGCGGTTCCTCAAAACAGGTGCTTGCGAAATGCAGGATTCGGTTCGCGATTCGCATATGCTGCTGGTTGGCGAGCAGGGGACGATTGCGGTTGCCCGCGATGAAGTCGCCGCCATGTGCGGCAAAGGTTTGCTGCGGATGGACGGTCAGAAGCTGGCGCTCTCCGGTAATGGGCGTAGGCGCACGCAATCGACCAAAATCGCGCCGCCTGAGCCAGATTATGGCGGCGGGCGGGTGACGGCGCTGATTGAACTGGCATCGGGGGAGAAGGTCGAGGTCAATCTGGCGGAATCGCCGCTGGCCATGCTCTATCGCCGTAAAGGTCCTGACGGCAATGCCTTCATTTCGGAGGATGAGTTCCATGCAGGGGAGCGCTTGCGGGCGGATTTCACGCGGGGTTCGCTGATGCCGTCGATCACGTCGCGCTGGGATATCAGCGTTGGCGGGGGCGGGCGCGGTGGGGCAGGCGGCATGGCGGAACTGACCGACATCGCACTTGCCAGCCGGATGCGGGTGGAGCGGGCACTGGAGGCGGTCGGGCCGGAACTAAACCACGTGCTGGTCGATGTATGTTGTTTCCTGAAAGGGCTGGAGCGGGTGGAGCGCGAGCGTCAATGGCCGGTGCGTTCCGCCAAGGTCATGCTGAAAGCGGGCCTCGCCATGCTGCACCGACACTATAATCCGCCACGCGAAAGCGACCGTCGCCGGGGCGTGGTGCTGCATTGGGGGGCGGATGATTACCGCCCCGCCGCGCGACCCCAGATGCGTTGAGGCCGCACTCGACAGGCTCGGTCAGATAGCCTTGTCTTTCTTCGCGAGAGAGCCAGCGATAATCAGCTTTTGAATATCGCTGGTTCCCTCGTAAATGCGGCAGATGCGGGCATCGCGATAAATGCGTTCGACGGCGAAATCCTTGAGATAACCATAGCCGCCGTGCACCTGGATCGCTTCCGAGGCGACTTTTTCAGCAATCTCGGAGGCAAACAGTTTCGCCATGGCGGCTTCCGTCTTGCAGGGCTGGCCTGCATCGCGCAGCCTTGCGACATAATGCAGATAGCTGCGCGCCACTTCGATTTGCGTGTGCATTTCCGCCAGCCGGAAGCCGACCGCCTGATGTTCGATAATGGCTTTGCCGAATGTCTGCCGTTCCAGCGCATAGGCATGGGCATGGTCGAAGGCGGCCCGCGCAAGCCCGAGCGACTGCGCCGCGATGCCAAGGCGTCCGAGTTCCAGCGTACTCATCGCCAGAGCATAGCCGCCGCCAACTTCACCCAGCACGTGGTCGTCGGCCACGAAGACATCGTCAAGCTGAACCTGACAGGTTTCCGACGCGGCAAGGCCGAGCTTGTCTTCGATGCGCACACAGACATAGCCGGGGGCCGTCGGAGAGACCAGAAACGCCGTGATGCGGCGGCGCGGGTCATCGCTCTCGGTTGCTGCAAATATAATGGCGATATCGGCGGATTTGCCATTCGACATGAACTGTTTTGCGCCGGTGAGGCGAAAGCCGCCATCGACCCGGACCGCCTTGGTACGGATCGCGAAGGCATTGGACCCTGCTTCCGGTTCGGTCAGGCCAAAAGCGCCGTTGAAGCGACCTTCCGCCAGCGGACGCAGATAAAGTTCCTTCTGCCGGTCGCTCCCATGCACGCGCAAGGGAGTCGAAATAAGCCCGTTGTGCAGCGCCATCATCGCGCCGATGCTGCCATCGGCGGCGGCGATTTCCTCCAGCGCCAGAACATAGCTCAGATGGTCGGTTGCAACGCCGCCCCATTCCTCGGCAACCAGCATGCCGAGAAAGCCCAGCTCTCCCAGTTCCTGCATTTCGGTGCGCGGAAAATAATGGTGCTCACGGTCGCGCATGGCTGCGGTTGGGGCCAGTTTTTCACGGGCGAAGCTGCGCGCACTGTCACGGATCATCCGTTGTTCGTCGGTCAGCAGGCAATCATGCGTCATGGTTGGGTTCCTTCAGAAGCTGCTGCGGTTGCAATGTCAGGCCGTGCAACACGCCGTCGCGCACGAGGCTTTCGATATCGTCGGCAGTAAGTTCCAGTTTTTCCTGCAATATGTCGGTGGCATGCGCGCCCAGTGCGGGTGGCGGTGTCGGGGCGGGGCAATCCATGCCGGAAAACTTGGCCGGCTGGCGCAGAACGCGCACCGGGCCGCTGGCGGACGTGACTTCCGGCAGGAGACCACGCGCGCGCACCTGTTCGCTGGCGGTTGCATCGGAGACAGAAAGCACCGGCGAGCAGGGCACGTCATGGGCCTGCAAGGCGTCGATCACCTGTTCGACACCCATTGCCGTGCTCCATGCTTCGATGATGGCCTTCAGTTCGGCGTGGTTTTCGTTGCGCGCTGTCGCTGTCGAAAAGCGCTCGTCGGTCGCAAGCTGGGGTTCGCCCAAAGCTTCGGCCAGACCGGCAAATTGCTTCGAACTCAAAACGGCAATTGTCAGATAGCCGTCCGCTGCCGCAAAGACACCGAATGGCGCGCTCAACGGATGGCGATTCCCGACCCGCTTCGGCGATTTGCTGCCGTAAAGCTGCTGGGTCAGTGCCGCAGGCAGAAGATTGAACAGGCAATCATACATGGCCACATCGACAAACTGGCCCTTGCCGGTTCGTTCGCGAGCGAGAAGTGCGGCTAGCGCCGACCAGGACGCGAAAAGCCCGGCGGTCAGATCGGCAACGGATTCGCCGGTCATCATCGGCGGACCATCCGGTTCGCCGGAAATATCCATGAAGCCGGTTACCGCCTGCACGACGAGATCATATGCAGGCAGATTGCCCATCGGGCTTTGCTGGCCGAAGCCGGAAATCGCCACATGGATGAGGCGCGGATTGTCTTTGGCAAGCTCGGCATGCCCGAGCCCCAGCCGGTCCATCACGCCAGGACGAAAATTCTCTACGATGATATCGGCATTCTTCGCCAGTTGGCGGACAATATCCCGCCCGCGTTCCTTGCGCAGATCAATGGAGATGCTCTTCTTGTTGCGGTTCATCAGCAGGAACAGCCCACCGCCGTCGGCTGTGCCCGGCGTGATGTGGCGGTAATCGTCGCCTTCCGGACTTTCGATCTTGATGACTTCCGCGCCCAGATCGCCAAGTAAGGCGGTGCAGAACGGCCCAGCCAGAACGCGCGTGAAATCCAGAACGCGAATCCCGTCGAGGCACGGCGCCCTTTCGTTGAACATGTTCGTATCCCCTTATTGTTTAATTTAACGGGAGGCTAAACGCAGTTCAGTATCGGAAAAAGAATTGAAATCGAGCGGTCATTATAGGAAAATCCTCTAATGATATCGCTTCGTCAACTCCACTATTTCGTCACTTCCGCCGAGGCTGGCAGCGCAACGGGCGCTGCCGAAAAGCTCAATGTTTCGCAGCCCTCCATATCGGCGGCAATCCGCGATCTGGAACGTGATCTGGGGCAACCGCTTTTCGAGCGGCGGCAGGCTAGGGGGCTGGAGCTGACGCCTTTCGGCAGTCGCAAGCTGCAAGAGGCGCGGCTGCTTCTGGCTGGCGCGGAAGATTTTGCTCTATCGGGCAAGGGTGAGGGTGCGGCACGGTTGACGCTCGGTTATTTCAGCACGCTGGGGCCGGTCTGTGTTCCGGGCATATTGGGCCATTTGAAACAGGCGTTTCCCGATATGCGCGTGAAGCTGCGCGAGTTCGATCTGGAAGGCATGGCGCGGGCGCTGGAAAAAGGCATTGTCGATCTCGGCATTACCTATGATGTCGGTCTGCCGGAGACAGTCACATGGGAAACCATGCTGTCTTACGCACCGCATGCGGTCGTTCCGCCGGACAATCCATTGGCCGCGAAGCAGAGCGTGACGCTGGCGGAACTGGCGCGCTATCCGTTCATTCTTGTCGATCTGCCGCTCAGCCGCGAATTTCTGCTGGTGCCATTTTGGCAGCAGGGTCTGTCGCCGAATATCGTGCTGCGGACCACCTCGGTGGAGATGGTGCGCGGCATGGTGGCGAATGGTCTCGGCGTGTCGCTGCTTTTCACGCGGCCCGGCCACGATTTCAGCCATGATGGACGAAAAGTCGTGTGCCTGCCGATTGAGGATGAAACGCTGCGCCAGCGTCTGGTGCTGGCCTATCCGACCAGTGGTCCAACCACGCAAACGGGGAGGGAAGCGCTGCCCGCAATCCGCGACTGTTTTGCCGCACGGTCATTTCAGGCGGGGCCAGATACCCCCGATTGACAGTGACCGAACACCACCTTATCGCAAGGGAAAAGCCGGTGTGACCGGGCGGGGAAATTGGGGAGAATTTGCATGTCGTCGAATGTCCGGGATCGGCTGGAAACTATTCTGATGCGGCTTGAGGCCCGCCGCGATCATGAGCGTGTTTTCAGCAAGGTTTATGCGGAGCGGGCGCGGGCGGAAGCAGATGCCGCTGATGCACGGCTTGGAGCAGGGCTGGCCCTTGGTCCGCTGGATGGCCGCATTGTCTCGATCAAGGATCTCTTCGATGTCGCGGGCGAACCGACGCTGGCCGGGTCTGTGGTTCGGCGCACAGCCGCGCCTGCGGTCAAGGATGCGACCATCGTGCAGCGTCTTCGTGAGGCGGGCGCGGTGATCGTCGGCAAGACGCATATGACCGAATTTGCTTTCACGCCAGTCGGTCTCAACCCGCATTATGGGGAGCCGGGCAATGCCGTCGATCCGACGCGCATTCCGGGTGGGTCGTCGTCCGGCGCGGCGGTCTCGGCGGCGGAAGGCACCAGCGAAATCGCTATCGGGTCGGATACGGGTGGTTCGGTGCGCATTCCCGCGGCGCTGAACGGCATTGTCGGTTTCAAGCCGACGGCGCGGCGCATTCCGCTGGATGGCGCTTTTCCGCTGGCGCCTTCGCTTGATTCCATTGGGCCGCTCACCAGCACAGTTGCGGATGCCATTTTGACCGATGCCGTGATGGCGGGCGAAACACCGATTCTGCCGGATGCGGTGCCGCTTTCCAGCCTGCGGATCGCCGTGCCGAGGGGCTATTTGCTGGACGCCATGGAGCCGGATGTGGCTGCGCATTTTGAGGCGTCGCTGGCAGCGCTTGAAAAGGCAGGCGTAAAGCTTGTCGATATCATGCTGGACGATTTGATCCAGCGCTGGCGTGAGGCAAGCACGTCCGGATCGATCGTCGGCATTGAGGCAAGCCGCGTCCATGCCGGCACATGGCTGCGCGACCCCGACGCCAATGTCGATCTGCGCGTGAAGCGTCCGCTATCGGTGCGTCTGCACGTGCCGGACGAGACTTATCAAGCCATGGTGGCAACCCGAAATCAGCTGATCCGCGAGATGGATGAGCGGTTGAATGGCTTCGATGCATTCGCCACGCCCGCCACACCGATTGTCGCGCCGACGATTGCTTCGGTCAGTCACGACGAGGACGAATATGATCGTGTGGAAGGGCTGACGCTACGTGATACGCAGGTCGGCAATCAGTTCGATCTGTGCAGCATCACGCTGCCTATGCCGGACATGAAGCTGCCGACAGGCCTGATGCTGACCGCGCGCGGCGACACCGATAAAAACCTGCTTGCAGCCGCTCTGTCGGTGGAAAAGGTACTAGGCTGAAAGCTTTGCCGCTTCCGCTTCACGACGGATGCGGGCGACCATGGCGCGCAGACCGTTTGAGCGCTGCGGAGTGAGATGCTCATCAAGGCCAAGCGTTTTCAGCACACTTTCCGGCTCGATGGCGAGAATTTCCGAGGCGCGTTTGCCGGAATAGAGCGCCAGAACGATGGCGACGAGACCGCGCACGATATGCGCATCGGAATCGCCCAGAAACTCGATCACGGGATCTGCGCCGCTATGCGGCATGGTCTTGAGCCAGACCTGACTGACGCAGCCCTGAACCTTATGTTCTGCATCGCGCGCGTCATCTGGATAGGGCGACAGTTCCTTGCCGAGATCGATGACATAGCGATAGCGATCTTCCCAGTCGTCGAGAAATTCGAAGTCGGACATGATGCTATCGATTGTGGTCGTCATGATACTCGCCTGAAATGCCGTCTTTGCGGTGTTGTGCCGCTTATATAGTCATGAATGGCGGCAAGGTCACGGGAAAGATCACTGTTTTGCAGGGATCGCGCCCGTGGTCCGACGATCCAGTGCCCGCAAGGCTGCCGCACGAGAGGTCGGGATCGGGATATTGCTCAAACCGCTTGTTTGAGGAGCTGCTTGCTCGGACAGGATTTCGGAGACTGTCGTTTCGGGTTTTTCCGCGACGGCTACGGGTTGCGGGTCAGCAGGCGTTTCGCTTTTGTTGCCGAAACGCTGGCTCAGATAATCGAGCATCTGGCCGCTGCCCTTGAGCAAACCGCTGCCCGCACTTGAAATCATCGACGTGCCATTCTCGCAGAAACTCGGATTGTTCATGCAGAGTTTGCCGATCTCAATCGCCGTTTTGCCATTGGCCAAAAGCTGATCCACGGTACTCGGCTCGCCACGCGTCTCAGCGATGGCAGCGGGCTTTTCGGCACTTTTGTTTTCCTGTTCCGCTGGGAAAAAGCGCGGCATTACGATGAATGCCAGCGACAGCCAGATAGCGGATTTGATGAGGAAACGGATCATGGCCTTGTTGCTGTTGCTCGCCTTCAGCTAATCGAACGATGTCGCCAATGTCCGATGAAATCGAAAAGATTCCGTAACCGCGCGATTCGCAATTCTGTGATGTGCGCAGTGGTAGGCGGAAGATTGTGCAATCTTCGCGCTTTCGTACAAGCAATCGCTACCCTCTGTTTACCATAGGTCGAAAAGCACGGCTCCCGCGATGCTTATCTGCATTCATGGGCCTCGTTTTATCGTTTCCTTAAAGCCTCACCTGCAATCTGAAGATCGCCGGGAATGTTCTTTTCCGAATGTTTCGGGCGGATGAGTATGTGTATGAGTTTGAGTGAGTAGCGCACGTTGAACGCCATTCTTTTGAAAGCAGCTAAGACCGTTCGCACTGGTGTGCAGACGCTCGGCCGTTTTTACGAACGTTTTTGCCGCCGCTGGGTGAACACGCCCGACGCGACGGCTATGCGTGTTGTCGGTTCGGTCGTTGTTGTGCCGCTGCTGCTTGTTGCTGCCGTTCTGGCTTCCGGTCTCGCATCCGGGCCGACTGAATTTGCCATTCTCGCCGCCAGCTTCGCCGGTATGGCGATGATTTTCTGCGCTCTCTCACTGATGGGATTGAGCGCCGCTCTCCTCGGAACATTGAATTTTGTCGCCTATGGCGCGGGACTTGCCGCCATTGGCATGGTCTCCAGTAGCGATGCCGCTCTGTGGCTGATGGCGGCTGCCTTGCCGCTGGAAATCTGGCTTGTCAGCCGCAAGCCTGCTGCCGCAATTGCTGGCGCTGTTGCAGCACTTGCCATTGTCGGCGCTTTTGCGATGACAAACGGCGGCGTGATTGCCGGTGGTTCGCTGGCCTCCGTCACAGTGCTGGTTCTTTATGCGGCAAGCCTTGTCGCGCGCAGCGTGGGTCTGGCCGTCAAGCCACAGAACAATGAAACCGCCATGCCGCAGGTTGCTATTGCCGAGGGCGACGTGCAGTTCGTACTGGATGCAGAAGGCGTCATCGCATCGGTCGGCGACAAGACCGCAAAGCTTCTCGGCATGCAGCCAAAAATGCTGGAAACGACCGCTCTGGTCGACCGCGTCCATGTTGCCGACCGCGTGCAATATCTCTCGCTTCTGGCCGATCTGCGTTCGGGGATTGCATCGAAACGTGTCGATATCCGTCTGCGCTCCATCGAAGCTGGAAGCCCGGTTTTCCGTGCCTATCGTCTGGAAGGGCTGACTGCCGCTGGCGTAATCACGCTGGTCGGTCGGTCGCTGGAAGGCGAACAAAAGCTTCTGGATGAAATCGCAACCTTGAAGGCGGAGCTGGAATCGGAGCGCGTCGGCAAGGGCCGTCTGCTCGCCTCGGTCAGCCACGAACTGCGCACGCCGCTCAATTCCATCATCGGTTTCTCCGACATGCTGTCGCATGGGGTGGGTGGTCAGCTGGCCAATGAAAAGCAGCGCGAATATGCCGGTCTGATACACCAGTCGGGGCATTATCTGCTGGAACTGGTGAATGCGGTTCTCGACAATTCGCGGCTGGAAACCGGCACTTACGGGATTGCGCCGCAGAACTTTGCCTTCCGCGACGTGGCCGAAATGTGCACCTCGGTCATGCTGCCGCAGGCGGAAAAGAAGGGCGTTGCCTTCTGCCATCGCGTCGGCAACGGCGTTGGCGAACTGATGGCCGACCGTCGCGCGGTGCAGCAGATCCTGCTCAATCTGGCGGCCAATGCCGTGAAGTTCACCGAGACCGGCGGTTGCGTCACCATTGACGCCGCCCGTGTGGTGGCTGACGGTCGCGCCATGCTGGAAATCAGCGTTTCGGACACCGGCATCGGTATCGAGCCGGAAGATTTGCAGCGCATCGGCATGCCTTTTGTGCGCGCCGACAACAGCTATACGCGCGCTCAGGAAGGAAGTGGCCTTGGACTATCCGTGGTCAAGGGCCTCGTGGAATTGCATCAGGGATCGATGAACCTCAAGAGCTGTCCCGGCGAAGGCACGGTTGTGACCGTCCGTCTTCCGGTGACAGGTCCGCAATATCTCGCGGGAGATGACGAACAACAGGAACTTGGCACGGTGATCGATATGCACCGTCACCAGGGAGAAAGGCGCAATGACTGGCAGAACGACGAAGACCGGGAGCAGAACCCAGAGCGGATCGCAGAACCGCTCCACACGCAGACCCGCAAAACAGCGTAGTCTGGGGACACGGCTCCTCCAATTCTTCTTCAACTCGGCCTCGGCACTGGCGATCGTTGCCGGTGACTTTGTCGTGCGCAATCCGGTTCTGACCGGCGGAGCGACGGCCTTTCTCGTGGTAATGAGTTTCGTGTCGGCCAATGCGCTCTGGTATCAGCCGGAGGCGCATAATGCCGTGTTCTTCCGTACGAGACCTGATTTCGTTTTCAAGCCGACGCCACGCGCCGTTCTGCCCGGCACCGCCGCCGCCAGTCAGCAGGAAACAAAGCCAGTAGAAACGGCAACGGCTGACCCGCAGGCAACGGGCAAGACGACCACGCAGGGCGTGAGCGATGCCGACCTTTCGGCAGATCGCATGCCGGTCACGGCCACCGACGATATGCTGCCTGCGCTCGCGCCGAATGCCGATCTGGAGATTGCCCGTCTGCAACAGCGTCTTTCCATGCTTGGCGTCTATAAAGGCCCGGTGGATGGCTTTACCGGCCCGCAGACCCGCGAGGCTGTGGATCGCTGGCGCGCCTTGCAGCAGAAGCTGGGCGTGCAGCAGGCCAGCGTTCCGGCGCAGGTCGAGAGCCCGGCGCCTGCGCAACAGGATGAGGTCGCCAAGGCCATCGAAGTCGTGGCTGTACCGACGCCGCGTCCGCAATTAACCGCACAACCGGCTGTGTTGAAAAGCGAGACGCCGGCCAAGCCGAAGCCTGATCTTGCCGCCTATCAAAAGCCAGTTCAGAAGAGCGAACCGGCTGGCGCACCGGCAGGTCCGGCGGAGAAAATTTCCTCGCAGGATATCATCCGCGTGCAGGCCGGGCTGAAGGCTTTCGGCAATGATATGGTGCCGGTCAATGGCCAGCCGGGCAAAGCGACGGAATCAGCCATTCGCGAGTTCCAGAAGCTGTTCGGCATGCGCCAGACAGGCGAAATCGATTCCACGCTCATCGCCAAGATGCGTGAAATCGGGCTCATCAGCTAGAAGCATTTCCAGCAAAAGTGCGAATCGGTTTTGCGTCGGATAATGCGAAAGAAAAAAGTAGTTACGCGGCCATGCGACTGACATCGGATTTCTGGGTTTCCGCATTGATCCGCCGGGTGCAGGGTGAGGGTGGCTTTGCCTATCTCGCCCGGCGCGGTTCGACGGAAGCAGGCGCGATCTTCATCAAGGTCAGTTCGCGTTTCGGCACATGCGATCTTTATTCGCCCGCGCCGCAGACGTCCTATGAAGAAGATAATGACGGCGAGCGCAAGTTTCTGCGCATTCTCCACGATGCCGACGACATAGCGGCAGGCGACAGGATGCAGCGGGAAATCCGTTTTGATCCGGACCTGTGGCTGGTCGAACTGGAAGATGTGACCGACGCGTCTCTGTTCTTCACTATCGCGCAGGACGGCGAGACGTTCTGAACTTTACTTGGCGAACCTGCTATCCGCAGCCGGTCCATCGCTGTTGGCGGCCTCGGCCAGCGGTTCATCATCATGAGCCATTTCACGCAATTTACTGCGCAGCATGGCCGACATATCCTCGGCTTTCCAGCGGCGCACCAGCGCCATGGCTTTTTCCCGATCGATGGAACGGTAGATTTGCACGAATTCGCGCAGCCCGTCGCGATCGGTGTCGATGGTTCCCAGAACAGCGGTCATCACCAGAAAGCATTCGGCGGCGGGGAGGCCAAGCGCCTTCAAAGCAATCGGCAGATGCGACTCCGGCCATCTGCCGATGACGGCGTCAGCACGCTCGAACGACAGGTCGAGCGCATCGGCAAGCGCGTTGCGGAAAAACTGGCTGTCGATCAAAAGCGCCGTTTCGATCAGGCGGTCAGAGCCGATCAAGGTTCCCGCATTGAAGAAGGGCTGTTGCAGCGTGCGCGCGAGACGTTCCGAGCTGCCGCCGCTCATCAGCGGCGCTTTCGCTGCCGACAGATCGGGTATTTGCGGCTTTTCAAGCGGCTCGGCTTCGATATTCGCGAGATTGTCCTGCAGCGTCAGCGTGCGGTCGATCACCGGATCGGCGAAGCTGCGCAACACGCCTTGCAGCAGAATATCGCCGGACTGACGGCGGGCAATGGCGCGGGCATGGGCAAGCCCGTTCTGGCCGATGAGATCGATCAGGTCGCCCGGACGCAATAGCGGCGAACGCAGGAGAATGGGGGCCGAGATTTCCACCGGCTCGGCGGCAAGCGCGAGAATGATGCGGCGCGGGGCTTCTTCCAACTGGGCAAGGGCATTGGCTGCGTGACGCTTGCCGCGCGTGGTCGCGCACTGCAAAAGCGGCGTGACCAGATCTTCCAGCTGTTGCATGTCCTGACGACCGGGGCGCGTGATACCGGCGAAAGCAGAAATAGCGGCCGCCAGAAGGTCGTCCGCTTTGCTCCCCGCTTTTGAATTCGACGGGCTCCGGTTGCCTGAAATTTCCTCCAGGGCGCGGAACTGATCATTTGTCACGCAGAATACTCCGGTAGGCATACACTCGCTGCCATCAAAGGTCCCCGCAATGGTCAGCACACCGGATAATAGGCATGAAGCCTTAGCAACTCATTAACCGTGCCGCAGAAGATCTGGATGCCTTTAGCTGCCCTCGAAGGGCGCGCACTGGGCGTCATCGAAGAAGCGTTGCACCTCTTTCTTCCAGGTCGCGTCGGGCATGAAAACACGCAACACGGCGGCGCCTTCGCCAATGTTCTGCTCGACGCCTAGCGATTGGGCATCAATCTGCGACCCGTCCGCCTTGAGGCTCGCCATGCCGACGGGATCTGCGATGATGAGATCGAGCTTGCGCTCGTTGGAGACGTTATCGTTGATGCTGTAGAGATTGTCGCCATTCGGCGCATAGACGGACAAGGACCAGTAGGGGACAATGCCCGCCGTGGTCATATGAACCGGCCCGTCAGCCAGATCGAAACGGCAGGTCGCTTCCTTGACCAGCGGGTCGCTGTCGCCGACCGGGCCTTTGTTCTCGTCGAGAGCGAAGAAACGATAGGGGGTGGTGGCGCTTTCGATGCGCGCCCAGGCATTCGTGTCGGAATAGACCGGGACCAGCAACAGCACACAGATATGGACGATGGCTGCGCCGACGAGGCCGAGCAGGATGAGACGGATGATCCTACCCATGGCAGTCGTCCCCCGTGCGCACGAGTACAGGCATGACGAGATCGGACAGACCCGACGAGCTTGCGGCGGGCGTGTCGTAAAGCGTCATGACGAGAACAAGGCCTCCACGGCCTTCCACCGGCAGCCAGTTGCCGGGGCGGGCCTCGGGCCCAATGGTGATGGAAACACTGCCATCGCTTTCATAGAGGACTTCTCTTGAATGAAGCGCTGCTTGCAGGCCGTCACGCGGCTTGATCGGACTGAGGTTGGGCGTTGCCGGATAGATCGTCCAGAAACGGGCTGGCGGCGTGGCTCCGGTCAGGCGATAGGTGCAGCCGCGCTGCAAGTCGCGTCCGCTGCTGTCGCGGCGCGCAAAAAAGGGCAGACCCTCTGCGGTGCCGAGCGCCAGATAGGCCTTACGGGCAGCGCGGGCGCGCGAGTAGGGATCAGCATTCGCCGTCCCATCATCGGGAAATGCCGTCCAGGCACCAACCTGCAATTCTCCAAAACCGTTGAAACGGTCGAGGATGAAATGGACGCTGAATATGCCCCCGCCGAGCGCAAGCGCCAGTACAAAAGCAGCTTTGAGAATAGTTTTAAGCATATATCCTCAAAGCACCGAAATCTTGGTCCGCTCGGCAATTTTCGGCAGAGGCGGTGCGGCCATGAAACGGTCGTGCAATTCCTTGAGAACCTTGGTTGCCATCGGAGAAAGCACCCGTGGCGGCGCTGCCATGGTTTCTTCCGGCTTGGCGTTGGCCACCTGCGGTGCAGGGTTTTTCTGCGGGGCGGGGAAAGGCGGCGTGACGCCGGGTATCGGCTTCAGTTCGACGTTTTGATGCGCATAGGACATCATGCGCTGCCATGCCATGGCAGGCAGAATGCCGCCGGTCAAATCCTTCATCGGCGTGAAATTGTCATTGCCGAACCAGACAGCCGCTGTGAAATTGCCGGTGAAGCCGACAAACCAGGCATCGCGATAGTTCTGCGTCGTGCCGGTCTTGCCGCCCACGCGGGTCATGGGCAGTGCGGCGCGACGGCCCGTCCCGCGCTCGGGCACCTGAACCAGCATCGAGTTCATCTCGAAAGCGGCCTTTTCAGACAGGGCGCGGTGCGGCTTGGGCGCATCGCGGGTGAAATCCCACAATACACGACCGTCCGAAGAAACGATCTGCGTGAAGGCGTGACGATTGCCCGCCATGCCGCCATTCGGAAACACATTGAAGCCGGTGGCCTGATCCATCACCGTCATTTCGGATGTGCCAAGCACCATCGTCTTGTGCGAGGAGATCGGCGATTCCACCCCCATTGCCTTGGTCAAGGCGACAATCGGTGCCGTGGTCAGGTAATCCTTCGCGAGGCGCACCGGCACGCTGTTCAGCGAGCGCACGAGTGCCGTCGTCAGGTCGACCCGACCCGCGAAGCTGCGGCCATAATTGCGCGGCGACCAGTTGCCCCAGCTGACGGGCGCATCGGAGACGATGGTTTTGGGCGTCAGGCCCTTTTCCATCGCTGCCGCATAGACATAAGGCTTGAAGGACGAGCCCGCCTGACGCAGCGCCCTGGTCGCGCGGTTGAACTGGCTTTCGCCATAGTCGCGCCCGCCGACAAGCGCCCGCACCGAGCCGTCATTGGCGAGAACGACGGTTGCAGCCTCCGCAACATTATAGTCCTTGCCATATTGGCGCAGGTGATATTCGAGCGATTCCTCCGCTGCCCGCTGGATATTGCTGTCCAGCGTGGTGCGTACGATCAGCGTGTGCTGCGGCATCTGGCCTGCCACGCGCTTGACCTCATCGAAGGCCCAGTCGAGGAAATAGTCCGGGCTTTCGTTCTTGGCGCGGTCGATGACGCTTGCCGGATGACGGCGGGCGACGGCGACCTGACCTTCGCTCAGGAAACCGCTTTCCACCATATTGGATAAGACAACATTGGCGCGTGCACGCGCGGCAGGCAGATTGACATGCGGCGCGAATTTGGCCGGTGCCTTGAACAGACCCGCCAGCATGGCCGCTTCCGCAAGCGAGACGTCCTTGATGTTCTTGCCGAAATAGAATTCGGACGCGGCTGCAATACCGAATGTGCCGCCGCCCATATAGGCGCGGTCGAGATAGAGCTGAAGGATTTCCTTCTTGCTCAGATTGCTTTCCAGCCAGAGCGCCAGAAAGGCTTCCTTGATCTTGCGTTCCAGCGTTCGTTCGTTGGAGAGAAACAGGTTCTTGGCAAGCTGCTGGGTAATAGTCGAACCGCCCTGCACAACGCCATTAGCGCGCATATTCTGGCTGAGCGCACGGCTGAGGCCCCAGAAATCGATGCCATAATGGTCGAAGAAGCGCCGGTCTTCGGTGCCCAGCACCGCCTTGATGACATGATCCGGCAATTCGTCGATGGGCACGGCCTGACGGTGCAGAATGCCGCGCTGGCCGATTTCATTGCCGTAACGATCAAGGAAAGTGACGGCATAATCGTCCTGCGCGCGCCAGTCTTTCTTGGTTTCCTCAAAAGCGGGCAGCGCCAGCATCAAAAGCACGACAGAACCCGCGACGCCGAGCGTAAAACCCTCATCGAGAACCTCGACGACAAAGCGCCGGAAACCGCGCACACGAAAGCGGCGCGAAAAGATGGTGGTGTTTTCCCACCATTCGCCGAGACGGAAATGCAGATTGTACAGGCCTGAATCAATCCAGGCGTCGAGTCCAATCAGGCGCGAAACCCGGAAGGGTTTCCGCTGCTTTTTTCCGGAATCTTTGTCTGCCGTATGACGCATAAACTCTGACTTCGGCACTAGAGAATTGGGAAACGCACTGAACTTGCTCTTTTATTATAGCAAACTAATAGGCCAGGAGCCTAGTGGGTGGAAGTTGACGATTGGTTGCCAAAGGTTGGACGTGCAAATTTTTAATGGCAATCGTGAAAAACCATTAGAAACATAATGTTGCCCGCTATTTTATAATTCGGCGCTTTGAGCTGAGGGTGAAGCGGATGTTCCGGGTAGATGTTATTTTTAAGTATATGCTTAAATATGGAATCTGCAGCCCATATCGTAAAACAGGAAAATATTCGTTAAATAGGAAAAAAGTCCTTGACTGCGTAACGGTGCTTTGGTAGTCATTCGGTACGGTCGAAGAAGTGTAACCGCAGCCACTGATTGCGGGAATAACCTGTCGAACCAAACATGTTCATAACCCCGAAGGCGCCCGCGCTTCCGGGGTTTTTTTATAAGCACAGGTGCCGCAGTTGGACATCACAACAAGACAAGCGCGGGGCGAGAAGCGTATCCGGCATGCCTATGCATTGCAGATGGCTCACGGCATCGACAGTGCCGAAATGGCGGAGGTGCTGGGTTATTCGCTGGATAATTATCTGATGCGGTTGCGCCGGTTGCAGCTGGTCGGCCCATCCGGTGCGACGCTGAAACCGCAGGTAAAAGCCGATCCGGCATTGGAGCGGTTGCAGACCGAATTGAAACGGCTGCTCGAAGCAGAAGAGTTGCCGGACAAGGGGAAGGCGGAAGCCTTGATGGCGCTGGCAAGGGCTGTGAAGACGGTGAGCGAACTTTCTGCCGAAGCGGCCACCCCGGCGCGTTCGGAAGAAAATTCCACGGTCAGCGTCAACGAGGCGCGACAGGCTCTGATCCGCATAGACAGGAGAATTGAGGAACTTGCAAAAAGGCGCGCAAGGGAAATCCTGGGGCGCGGGCTTGACGCGAATGCAGGTGATGGCGGCGGGGGAGGAGTGGTTTCTCCGGGCGCGTGACGCGCAATTGCCGCCCGCCGGAGACTGGCGCGTCTGGCTCATTCTTGGCGGACGCGGTTCCGGCAAGACGCGGGCAGGCGCGGAATGGGTTTCCGGCATGGCGCTGGGTCTGCCGCCTTTCACGCAAAAGCCAAGTGGGCATATCGCGCTGGTCGGTGAAACTTTCAACGATGCGCGGGAGGTGATGGTCGATGGGCCATCGGGGATTTTGTCGGTGTCGCGGCTCTGCCGCCCTCGCTATGAGGCAACGCGCCGCCGTCTGATCTGGGACAATGGTGCGACGGCGACGTTGTTTTCGTCGGAAGACCCGGACAGCTTGCGCGGGCCGCAATTTGCCGCCGCCTGGTGTGACGAACTGGCGAAATGGAAGCATCCGCAGGAAACCTGGGACATGCTGCAATTCGGTCTGCGGCTGGGGACGTCTCCACGGCAGGTGGTTACGACGACGCCGCGCGCGGTGCCGTTGCTGAAAACACTGATGGCGGACGAAGGTGTTTCGATGACGCATATGCGCACCGATGAAAACGCCGCCAATCTGGCCGATGGTTTCATCGCCACCATCAACCGGCGTTATGCGGGCACGCGTCTTGGGCGACAGGAACTCGACGGCGAACTGATCGAGGAGCGTCCGGGTGCGCTGTGGTCGCGCGATCTGATCGAGCGCGGTTTCGAGGAAAGCGCGCCACCCTTGGTTCGTATTGTTGTCGCCGTTGACCCACCGGCCTCGTCGGGCAAGGCGTCGGATGCCTGCGGCATTGTCGCGGCGGGTATCGATGCGGAGGGGATCGGGCATGTGCTGGTCGATGACAGCATGTCGATGGCCAAACCGCATCAATGGGCGCGCAAGGCTATCGCGCTTTATCACCGTCTGGAGGCCGACACGATTGTCGCCGAGGTCAATCAGGGCGGCGAGATGGTGGCTGCGGTGCTGGCGGCGGAAGACCCTTCGGTGCCGGTGCTGAAACGCCATGCGACACGGGGCAAGTGGCTGCGGGCGGAACCCGTCGCGGCCTTGTACGAGCAGGGTCGGGTGCGTCATGCGGGTCGGTTTTCCGCTCTGGAAGACGAGATGTGCGATTTCGCGCCGGAAGGGCTTTCCAGCGGTCGCTCGCCGGATCGTCTTGACGCGATGGTTTGGGCGTTGGGCGAACTGATGCTGGGCACGGATATGAAGCCCCGCATCCGGCGCTTTGGCTAAATTTTAGAAAACTGGAGAGGCCACTTTATGGCTTGGAACTGGGCTTGGAAAAGGCCGGGGCGCGAAACTGCGTCGCGTCTGCCCGCACCCGTGAATGCGGGGCGTGAGCTGAAAATGACAAACGGTTTCGTGGCGCTGCATGTCGAACGCAATGCGTCGTGGATTGCTAGGGATTATACGACGCTTGCCCGCGAGGGCTTCATGCGCAATCCGGTGGCGCATCGCTGTGTGCGCCTGATTGCCGATGCGGCCAGCAGCGTGCCATGGCTGCTCTATGAAGGCGTGATGGAGCATGACACGCATCCGCTTCTCGACCTGATCGCATCGCCGCAATCGGGCATGGATGGCGCGAGCTTTCTGGAAAGGCTCTACGGCCACCTGCTGATTTCCGGCAATGCCTATGTGGAGCGGGTCGATCTGCCGAGCGGGCGGATTGAATTGCATCTGCTGAAGCCGGAACGTGTCAGCGTCGAAACGGATGCCAATGGCTGGCCGCAAGCGCTGGTCTACCGTTCCGGCTCCACGATACGGCGCATTGCGCTTGGCACGGAAACGGCTGCGGGTCTGCACCTCAAACTGTTTCATCCGCTCGATGACATCTATGGTTTCGCACCGCTTGAAGCGGCCTTGATGGCGCTCGACACGCATAATGCTGCGGGCGCGTGGAACAAGGCGTTGCTCGACAATTCGGCGCGTCCATCGGGCGCGTTGGTCTATGCGCCGAAAGATGGCGGCAATCTGACCGAGGAACAGTTCGAACGGCTGAGGGCCGAACTGGAAGAGGGCTATACCGGCGCGTCCGGTGCCGGGCGTCCGCTGCTTCTGGAAGGCGGGCTCGACTGGAAGGCGATGGGTTATAGCCCGCAGGATATGGATTTCATCGAAGCCAAGAATGGCGCGGCACGCGACATTGCGCTGGCATTCGGTGTGCCGCCGATGCTGCTCGGCATTCCCGGCGACAATACCTATGCCAATTATGCCGAGGCCAACCGCGCTTTCTATCGCCTCACCGTGCTGCCCTTGATCGGGCGCATGGCCAAGGCGCTCAGCCATTGGCTGGGGCCGCTTTTCGGCGAGAATTTGCGCCTCGACTACGATGCCGACCACATTGAGGGGCTTTCGTCTGAACGCGAGGCGTTGTGGCGGCGCGTTTCCGATGCGCCTTTCCTCACTGATGACGAGAAGCGCGAAGCTGTTGGCTATCAGCCTCACACAAAATGCAGGAGGTCGTCATGAGCAATCTGAACGACACGGTTTTTGCATCTGATGCCGCATGGCTTTGGTTCGCCAAGGTGGCGGGTGCGGTTGCCGGATCGGCGGTGTCGCTTGCCTATATGCTGCCGCATGGCAGGCGCGAGGCGGCGGTGCGTTTTGCCGTCGGCATCATTTGCGGCATGGTTTTTGGTGGCGCGGCGGGTGTAAAAATCGCCGAAGCGCTGGCGCTTGATGCCGCACTCGGGCGGGCGGAACTGATGCTGATGGGATCGGCATCCGCCAGCCTTGCCGCCTGGTCGGCGCTTGGCGTGTTCAAGCGTTTTAGCGAGCGGCTGAAACACGCCGCCCTGCCGGGCATTCTCCCCGCCGAAAGGAGCACCGATGGCGAAGCCTGATCTGAAGCTCGAAACCAAACGCGCTTCGCTGGCGCTTGAAGATGTCGAGATTGACGGCAGCTTTTCCGGCTATGCCAGCATTTTTGGTCTGCCGGATCTCGGCGCCGATGTGATCGAGCGCGGCGCTTTCAGCCGTGCACTACGAGAACGCGGCACATCGGGCATCCGCATGTTGTGGCAGCATGATGCGGCGGAGCCGATCGGCGTCTGGACGCAGATCAGGGAGGATGCGCGCGGGCTCTACGTCGAAGGCAGGCTTGCCAAGGGCGTGGCGCGGGCCCGCGAGGCGCTGGATCTCTTGCGCTCGGGCGGCATTGACGGGCTGTCCATCGGCTTTCGCACGGTGAAGGCGCGGAAAGATGCGCGCACCGGTCTGCGCCATATTCTGGAAGCCGATCTTTGGGAAATCTCGGTGGTGACCTTTCCGATGCTGCCGCAGGCGCGCATCGGTCAGGTCAAATCGGATTTACCGACCATCAGGGAATTCGAACGCTGGCTCACGCGGGATGCGGGGCTGAGCCGTGCGAGCGCACGAACGGTCATAGCCAGGGGCTATGCGGCGCTCGGCGAAAACCGGATAGCGCGGGACGCCATCCGGCATGAGGAAGCTGGTCTTGCGCAGCGTATGCGCGATGCCGCGAAAACAATCTCCAATTAAACAGGAACTCCATGGAAAAAATTCATGCCATCCCGCTTGAAACCAAAAGCGTGGAAACGAAATCGCTTGTCTCGCATCAGAATGGCGATGTCGGCGAGGCTTTCGAGGAATTCATGACCGCGTTTTCGGCCTTCCGCGATGCCAATGACGAAAGGCTAAAGAACGTTGAGAAACAAGCGGGCGTGGACGTGCTTCTGACCGAAAAGGTCGAGCGCATCAATCGCGCACTGGATGAGCAGAAGCATGCGCTCGATAGTTACGTGTCGAAACAGTCGCGTCCGCAGCTGGGCGGCGCTTCGGTTATTGGCAATGTCGAACACAAGCAGGCCTTTGATGGCTATGTGCGTCGCGGTGACGAGCAGACGCTGCGCGGCATCGAGCAGAAGGCGCATTCCTATGCTTCGGGTCCGGATGGCGGCTATCTGGTGCCTGCCGAGCTTGAAACTGAAATCGGTCGCAGGCTGGCCGTGCTGTCACCGATCCGCGGCATTTCCGGCGTGCGTCAGGTCTCCGGCGCTGTACTGAAAAAGCCGTTCTCCATCACCGGTCCGGCAACGGGCTGGGTCGGCGAAACAGATGCCCGTCCGCAGACGGCATCCGCCAAGCTTGCCGAATTGCAGTTCCCGACCATGGAAATCTACGCCATGCCAGCGGCAACCGCAGCGCTTCTCGACGATGCGGCGGTCAATGTCGAGCAGTGGATTGCCGAGGAGGTGGAAACCGCCTTCGCCGAGCAGGAAGGCGCTGCCTTCGTCAACGGCGATGGTGTCAACAAGCCGCGGGGTTTCCTGAATTATGACAGTGTCGCTGAAAGCGCCTGGGAATGGGGCAAGCTTGGCCATATCGCCACCGGCGTCGATGGCGCGCTGCCTGCGACTGACCCGTCCGACAAGCTGATCGAGCTTATCTATGCGCTGAAAGCCGGTTATCGCCAGAACGCCAATTTCGTCATGAACCGCAAGACGCAGAGCGTGTTGCGCAAGCTGAAGGACAAGGACGGCAATTATCTCTGGCAGCCGCCATCCGCCATTGGCGACAAGGCGTCGCTGATGGGCTTCGGTCTGGTCGAGGCCGAGCACATGCCCGACATTGCAGCCGATGTTCCGGCGATTGCCTTTGGTGATTTTGGACGCGGCTATCTGGTTGTCGACCGAATCGGTGTGCGCGTGCTGCGCGATCCATATTCCGCAAAACCCTATGTCCTGTTCTACACCACCAAGCGAGTCGGTGGTGGCGTTCAGGATTTCGACGCGATCAAGCTGCTGACCTTCGCAGCTTAGGCATAAGACCGACTGGTATTTTTCTCAGGTCTTTTGAAGCCCCACTGCCGGTTTTGGCAGGTGGTTTTGCGCTCGCGAGAGGTGAAACTTGTAGAGGGCGTTGAGTGTAACTGACTGATTTGAAAGTTATCGTTTAGGGGAAATTCCATGACAATGTTTCTTGTCACGCCGCCGGCAGTCGAGCCGGTGACGATCGAAGACGCACGCACATTTTTGCGTATCTCGACACAAAGCGAAGACACCATTCTGGAGCGCCTGATCAAGACGGCGCGGGAACTGGTGGAAGCCGAAACCGGCCTCGCGTTGATCGACCAGACCTGGCGGCTGCGCGTGGATCGCTGGCCGCGTTCGGGCCGTCTGGCGCTGTTCAAATATCCGGTTTCAGCCGTGACCGAAGTGGTTGCCTACCGCGCAGACGGCACGGCAATCAGCTTCGCGCCGGAGGAGTTCGAGCTGCAGTTGGGACGCCGTCCGCAACGCCTCTATATGGCGCCTTATCCCGACGCCCCGACCTTTTGCGGTATCGAGGTGGATTTCGTGGCGGGCTTTGGCGCCACTGCCGATACGGTGCCCGAGGTTTTGAAACAGGCGATCCTCAGCCTCGTCGCCCATCTTTATGAATCGCGCGCAGGCGTCGATGCTGGTTCCGCGGCGGTGTCCTTCCCACCGATGGTCAACCAGATGGTCGATGGCTGGCGACGGATTTCTCTATGAACAATGTGCTCTTCATCGATCCGGGCCAGCTCACCGCGGAGCTGGCTCTGGAAATGTTGCAGCCGGTGGCCGACGGTATGGGCGGTTATGCTGAAGCATGGGTGGAAATCGCGACGGTCTGGGGACGCATCGAACCCGTTTCGGTCGCGCAGCGCGATTTCGGCACACGACCGCAGCCGCAGGTGACGCACCGCATCCTGCTGCGGTTTCGCGACGATATTTCAACCGCCATGCGGCTGCGCAAGGGTGCGCGCCTGTTCCGGCTCAGCGCGGTGCATGACCCGGACGAGACCGGGCGTTACCTCGTCTGCCTGGCGGTCGAGGAGGGACGATGAACATTGCGATGAAGCTGACGGCGGAGGGTCTGGTGCGGGCGCTGCGCTGGAAGGCTTTGGCCGTCAGCGACGATCTGATTTTCGACAGACAGGCGCTTGCGCAGAGTGCTGGCGCTAAAATGGTAACTTCCAGCGGGGACCCGGATGGAACTTGGAGCGGCAGCATTACAGAGGGCGCTCTTTGACGCCCTGAAAGACGACGACGGACTGAAAGAAACACTCGGCGGCGAACGGATTTACGACCATGTGCCGCCGAAAACACCATTCCCCTATGTGACGCTTGGCGAGACATCCAGCCGCGACTGGAGCACGGCCAGCGAAAAGGGCGACGAGCATTTCGTCAACATACAGATTTGGGCGAAGGAAAGCGGGCGCAAGCGCGTGCTGGACATCGCCGCGAAGATTGCGAGCCGCCTTGATGAGGGGCCGCCGGTTACGGTGGATGGGCATCATCTCGTCAATCTCATGCTGACCGAAGTGATCGCCCGCACCACGGACGGTCTCGGCAGCTATCTCGGCACCATGCGCTATCGCGCGGTGACCGAGCCTTTGATTCTAATCCAGGAGAAATGAATGGCGGCTCAAAGAGGCAAGGATATCTTGCTCAAGACGGCGCGTGGTGATGGCAGTTTTGAAACCTGCGCGGGTCTGCGCACCAAGCGCATTGCCTTCAATGCGGAAACCGTCGATGTGACCGACGCGGATTCCGCCGGACGCTGGCGTCAGCTTCTGGCGGGCAGTGGTGTGCAGCGCGTTTCGGTCAGCGGGTCGGGCATTTTCAAGGATGCCGGATCGGACGCTCTGGTGCGCGATCTGTTTTTTGACGGTGAAATAGTTGACTGGCAGATCGTACTGCCGGATTTTGGCACCGTCACCGGGCCGTTTCAGATTACGGCACTGGAATATGGCGGCGATCACGACGCCGAAATGACCTTCGAGATTGCGCTGGAATCAGCGGGCTATATGACCTTCGGTGCCGTCCTATGATGGCCAACCGCCATCGCGGCGAGGTTGCCGCAAAGCTCGATGGTCGCGACTGGATTCTCTGTCTCACTTTGGGCGCGCTTGCCGAGCTGGAAACAGCTTTCGAAGCGGATAATCTTTCGGAACTGATTGCGCGGTTTTCGACAGGGCGGCTGTCGGCCCGCGATATGTTGCGTATTCTCTGTGCGGGCCTGCGCGGCGGCGGTCATGCCGTCAGCGAAGAAGATGTCGCCGATATGCGGGCCGAAGGCGGTGCCGCCGGTTTCGCGAGCGTGGTCGCCGCACTCCTGACCGCCACATTCGGCACATCTGCAAAGCCGGAAAGCGATTCTCCGCCAAACCCTTGAGAGCCGCAGTTGAATCGGAATCTTCGCCGAAGCCTTTCCCGTGGGATGAGGTGATGCGGGCGGGTTTCGGTTTGCTGCGGCTTTCCTCACAGGCTTTCTGGTCCATGACCCCGCGTGAACTTTCGGCGGCACTCGGACCGCTTACAGCGCAGCGCGACGCGCCCACGCGCCATGCGCTCGATGCGCTGATGCGCGCTTTTCCCGACAGGTGATTTAATTGACAGACGAAACCGTAACCGTATCCGTCGATGCGGATACAAGCGCGTTCGACCGCGCCTTGACCGATCTCGAAAAGCGCTCGTCGAGTTTCGGCAGAAGCCTGACTTCGGCGTTGAAAGGCGCGATCACCTCCGGTCAGGGGTTGGAGGATGTGTTGCGCAGCCTCGCGACCAGTCTGGCCGGTTCGGCCCTGTCGGCAGGCTTGCAGCCGCTGCAAGGTCTTGCTTCATCGGCGATTGGCGGGCTGACGAGCGGCATCAGTTCGATCATGCCGTTCGCCAAGGGTGGGGTCGTATCCAGCCCGACCTATTTCGGCATGGGGTCCGGTTCGCTCGGCCTCACTGGTGAGGCAGGCGCGGAAGCGATCCTGCCGCTGGCACGCGGGGCGGATGGCCGTCTTGGCGTTGCGACGGGCGGCGGCGGCAGCCCGGTGCAGGTCGTGTTCAATATGACATCGCCCGATGCATCGTCGTTCAGAAAATCCGAGGCGCAGCTTTCGACCATGCTGGCGGGTGCGGTGCGCCGCGGCGCAAGGAGATTGTGAGCATGACGGACGCCTTTCATGATGTGCGCTTTCCGCTCGGCGTTTCCTTCGGGGCAACCGGCGGGCCGGAATGGCGCAACGAGATTGTCACGCTCACCTCGGGACTGGAAAAGCGCAATGCGCGCTGGGCGCATTCCCGCCGTCATTTCGATGTCGGCACGGGTCTGCGTTCGCTTGATGATCTCAAAACTGTGCTGGGTTTTTTCGAGGCGCGGCGCGGGTCGCTTTATGCGTTCCGGTTTCGCGATCCTTTCGATTATTCATCCGCGCCGGGCAATATTCCGCCGACCTATCTCGATCAGAAGCTGGGCAGTGGCGATGGCGCGACAACGCACTTCCAGCTCATCAAGAGTTACGAGAGCTATGACCGCCCGGTGACGCGTCCTGTGGCCGGTTCGGTGACGGTCGGGGTCAATGGCGCGCGCATGGATGAAGGCGAGGCGTTCATGGTCGATCTTGCGACCGGGCAGATCACGTTCACACCAAGCTATGTGCCGGGCGTCGGCGCTGTGGTGACGGCTGGGTTCCTGTTCGATGTGGTCGTGCGTTTCGACACGGATCGCCTGGCAGCCAGCATCGCCTCGTTTCGCGCTGGTGAAATTCCATCCATTCCGATCATTGAGGTGAAGTCATGATCCCGGTTCCGGCAGCGCTTGAATCACATTTGCAAGGCGAGGTGACCACCCATTGCTTCGCATGGATTATTCGGCGTCAGGACGCTGTGGTTCTGGGTTTCACCGATCATGACCGGACACTCACGGTCAATGGTGTCGCCTGCGAACCGCAGACCGGGCTGAACAGTTCCGAGGCCTCGACCACGCTTGGCCTTTCCATCGCGGGCGGCGAGGTTGAAGGCGCGCTGTCGTCCGCGAAGATTAGTGACACGGATATCGAAAACGGACGCTATGACGGTGCGGCGATAGAAGTCTATCTGGTGAACTGGTCCGCGCCCGACCAGTTCATGCTGTTGCGCCGCTGGACGGCGGCGAAGATCAGCCGTTCGGGCGCAAGCTTCGTCATGGAATTGAAAGGCGTTGCGGCCCTGTTCGACGCGGTGCGCGGCAGGCGGATCATGCGCTTGTGCGATGCCAGTCTGGGTGACGGGCGCTGCGGGGTGAATCTCGGCGACCCCCGTTATTTTGCGGATGGCGTGGTGGTGACCGCCAATGGTGCTGAAGTGACAGCGACCGGTCTTGCCGGTTTCGCAACGGGCTGGTTCGCGAATGGCTATCTCACCTGGATGAACGGCAGCAATGTCGGCGCGAAAATACGCGTGCTGGATCACAGCGGAACCACCTTGCGCCTCAGCGAGCCGCCGGTTCTTCCGATTGCGGCAGGCAATAGTTTCCGCGTAGTCGCTGGCTGCGACAAGAGCTTTGTCACCTGCAAGGCCAAGTTTTCCAATGGCGTCAATTTTCGTGGCTTCCCGCATCTGCCGGGCAACGATGCCGCCTATAGCTATGTCAGCGGCGAGCAGGAATATGACGGGAGCGCGTTGGTCCAATGACGATTGCCGAACGGGTTCTGATTGAGGCCGAACGGTGGCTCAGCACGCCCTATCGGCATGGCGCTTCGACGCTTGGCGTGAGCTGCGACTGTCTCGGTCTGGTGCGCGGCATCTGGCGGGCGCTCTATGGCTGCGAGCCAGAAGATGCCGGTGCCTATGCGCCCGATTGGGGCGAGGTGACAGCGGGCGACCGGCTGCTTGATGCCGCGTCCCGGCACATGGCGCGGCGCGAGACCGGCGAGGCGCTGCCGGGCGATCTGATCGTCTTTCGCTGGCGGGCCGATGTAGCGGCGAAACATCTTGGCATCATGGGCCGCGAGAACCGGTTTATCCATGCCTATGAGGGCCACGGCGTTATGGCGTCGGCGCTGGTGCCGCAATGGCGCAGACGGATTGCGGGCATTTTCATTTTCCCCGAAAGGACAGACTGACCCATGGCGACAATCGTTCTGCAAGCCGCTGGTGCTGCCATTGGTGGCATATTCGGTCCGGTTGGCGCTGCAATCGGCGCGGGCCTTGGCGCCATGGCGGGCTATAGCATCGACACGGCGCTGATCAATTCCACCAGCCACAGCGAAGGCGCAAGGCTTTCCAGCGGTCGCGTTGTCACGGCAGAGGAAGGCGCCAGCCTGCCTTTCATCTATGGCACGGCCCGCGTTTCCGGCACGCTGATCTGGGCGACCCGATTTGAGGAAAGCGCAACCACCGAACGGCAGGGCGGCAAGGGCGGACCGAAGGTCACGAGTTACAGCTATTTCGGCAATGCCGCTTATGCGGTGGCCGAAGGTGAGATCGCGTTCATTCGTCGGGTCTGGGCCGATGGGCAGGAACTCGATCTCACCGACATCGAAATGCGTGTCTATCGCGGTGACGCTGCGCAGCAGCCCGATCCGCTGATCGAGGCCAAGCAGGGCACCGGCAACGCGCCCGCCTATCGCGGCACGGCCTATGTGGTTTTCGAGCGGATCCCGCTCGACAGTTTTGGCAACCGGCTGCCGCAATTCGAGTTCGAAGTGGTGCGGCCGGTGGGCAAGGTCGCGCGCGATCTGCGCGCCGTGGCGCTCATTCCCGGCTCGACTGAATTCGGGCTGATGCCCGATCCCGTTACCGACGAGCCGGTGCCGGGAACCACGCGGGCGCTGAACCGCAACGCCATCCGGGCGCGCAGCGATTGGACGGCGGCGCTGGATGAATTGCAGGCGCTTTGCCCCGGCCTGCGGCATGTGGCGATTGTGGTGCCATGGTTTGGCGACGATCTCAGGGCAGGGTTTTGCCATATCCGCCCCGGCGTGACCGAACTTTCGGTGCGCAAGCCGAGCCATGTCTGGAAGGTGGAAAATGTTGCGCGCTCTGCCGCGCATCTCATCTCGATGAATGGCAGCGGGTCGGCCTATGGCGGTACGCCATCGGACGAAAGCGTTATCGCGGCGATCCGTGATGCCAAGGCGCGGGGTCTGGGCGTGACGCTCTACCCGTTCATCATGATGGATATTCCGGCGGGCAACACGCTGCCATCGCCCTATGATGGCGTCGGGCAGCCGGTCTATCCGTGGCGCGGGCGCATCACGTGTCATCCCGCCATTGGTCTGCTGGGCACGCCCGACAAGACGCCAGCGGCGGCAGAACAGGTCACGGCCTTTGTCGAAGGCGAATGGGGCTATCGTCGCTTCCTGCGCCATTGCGCCGCTCTGGCGGTGCAGGCGGGCGGTGTCGACGCTTTCCTGATTGGCTCGGAACTGCGCGGCCTCACCAGCATTCGCGATGCACGCGACAGCTTTCCCTTCGTCACGAGCCTTTGTTCGCTGGCAGCCGAGATGCGCCAGCGACTGGGCAGCGCCTGCCAAATCACCTATGGCGCGGACTGGACCGAATATTTCGGTTATCAAGCGCAGGACGGGACCGGTGATCTGTTCTTCAACCTCGATCCGCTCTGGTCGCATCCTGCCATCAATGCCATTGGCATCGACAATTACATGCCGCTCGCCGATTGGCGCGACGATGATCTCGATGGCGGCAATCCGGACGGTTTCGACGGACCTTACGATTTTGCCGGGCTGACGAGCCAGATCGAGGCGGGCGAGGGCTATGACTGGTATTATGCCAGCGACAGCAATCGCGGCGCGCGGCAGCGCACACCCATCACCGACGGGCTGGCGGGAAAGCCATGGGTCTATCGCTACAAGGATATCCGCGCCTGGTGGAGCAATCCGCATTTCAACCGCATCGACGGGGCTGAAGCGACGATCCCGACCGGCTGGGTGCCGCAATCCAAACCGATCTGGTTTACGGAACTGGGCTGCCCGGCGGTGGACAAGGGGCCGAACCAACCGAATGTTTTTCCCGACCCGAAATCGTCGGAAAATGCGACGCCGTATTTCTCAAACGGTGCACGTTCCGATGCCGCCATGGAGCGGTTTTTGCGCGCCCATTACCAGCACTGGCCAACGGCGAATGCCGTGTCGCCTGTCTATGGCGGGCCGATGCTGGATATGGATCGCATCTATCTCTGGGCGTGGGACACGCGACCTTTTCCGGAATTTCCGCTCAGCAGCAGCATCTGGGGCGATACCGCAAACTGGCGTCTCGGCCATTGGCTGAACGGGCGTCTGAGCGGTGTCGCGCTGGATGAGCTGATTGCGGCGATCCTTGCCGATTTTGGTCTGCCACAGGCTGAATGTTCGCAGGCCGATGGCTATCTCGCCGGTTTCGTCATCGCGGAAGCATCGACAGCGCGCGGCGTGCTGGAGCCGCTGCTGAATGTCTTCGGCGTGCATGGTTTCGAGCAGGCGGGCCAGTTCGTTTTCAGAAGCATAGCGCGGGCGTCGTCTTCGGTCGCGATCAGTGACATGCTGGTGCAACCGGATGACGGCAACGCGCTCACCGCCGAACTGGAAGATGCGGGCACATTGCCGGCGACGGTCGAGTTTTATTGCAGCGACCCGCTGAGGAATTTTCAGGTTGTCGGCGCGGCAGTACGACGGGACGAGGGGCAGGGCAGCGAGAGCATCAGCCTATCCGGCTCGATGGAGCAGGGACAGGCGACGGCACTGGCTGAAAGCTGGATGGCGCGCCGTTTTGCCGAGCGGCGGACGGCATCCTTTTCGCTGCCATGGTCTGCGGCGGCGCTTCACGTCGGCGACCGGCTGCGCCTCGATATGCTGGGCGGCGCGCGTGACTATGTCGTAACCGGCCTTGATGACGGTTCGGTGCGTTCCGTCAGGACGACGGCGCTTGCTCCAAACATCATCTTTGCGGACCGGGGCGAGACGCCGCAAGCTGTTTCGGGCGGGCCCGCTATCGACATGAAACCGGTGTTTCATCTCGTTGATCTGCCGCTCTGGCCTGGAGCGGAGGAACCCGCAGGCCAGTTTCGTATCGCAGCCCATGCCAAGCCATGGCGAGGTGTCGCGGTCTATGCATCGCCAACGGCTGAAGGTTTTGCCGAGCGGGCGAAGATTACCGAACGGGCGGTCATGGGCGAACTGGTCGCGCCGCTTGCCGGTGGTCCGAGCGGGCGTTTGCAGGAGGGGCATTCGGTTGAGGTCACGCTCTATGCGGGTGAGTTGCAATCGCGTCCGCTGGCGCAGATTTTGAACGGAGCGAATACCGCACTGTTGCAAACGCTTAATGGGGATTGGGAAATATTCCAGTTTCTCGATGCGGACGAAATCGGGGCCAATCGCTGGCGTTTGTCGCGATTGTTGCGCGGGCAGCTTGGTACGGAAGCGGCGGCTCTGGCCGACAAGCCGGTCGAGACGCCGTTTATCTTTCTGGATATGGCTGTGAGCGGGGTGGGGCTATCTGCGTCCGAACTGGGGCTTGAACTCAACTGACGTGTCGGAACGGCGGGCAAGACTTTCTCCGATGCCTATTTCGAAACGTTCCGGCAGACTGGCGGTCTGCGCGGGCTGACGCCGCTTAGCCCGGTTCATTTGAAGTATGACCGTGCGGCCAATGGCGATCTCGCTTTTGGCTGGACGCGGCGCGGGCGGATCGACGCCGACAGCTGGCTTGGCGAAGACATTCCGCTCGGCGAGGACCGCGAACTTTACGCGGTTGAGGTCTGACAAAATGGCGCTGTTGTGCGGCGCGAACAAGTGGCAACAGCGTCCTGGACCTATGCCAAGGCGATTCGCACCGCAGACGTCGGTGCCGGTGCGTTCGAGCTCCGCGTTGCGATGGTCAGCACGAAAATCGGTGCCGGTGATACGGCTATACTCAATCTGGCGGCTGGCCTATAATTTCTGGAGAAACGAGATGACGGACGACAAATCCTGGTATCTTTCCCGCACAGTCTGGGCGGGTCTGGTCTCGATCATTCTGGGGCTGGCGGGCGCTTTCGGGATCGCGGATGGCACGATAGATCACGGCGCGCTAACGGATGTTTTACTGCAACTGGCAGCTGCAATCGCTGGAATTGTTACGATATTCGGCCGTATCAGGGCAACATCGCGCATTTCATAATTTCACAAAGCGTGATAGCTAAGGGAAAATATTCTTTAAGGTCTATAGCGGGAACAGGCTGTTCATGCATCGTTCAGCTGTCGCGCGCTATACAAGGCGGCATGATGAAAAAGAACTCTGCACTCAAAGTTTTCGCGCTTCTCGCGGTGAGTTTTGGCTTGTTGCCCGTCGGCGGCATTGCCGATGCTGGCGCTATGCCGATTGCTGCGCCGCAGACCTCCAATCTTCTGATCGCCGCTGCCAGCGACTGCGCCGCCGTGGGCGAACAGGTTGCGGCCAAACAGGGCGGACAGCTCGCCAAGGCCACCCCTTCCACCCAGAACGGTGCGCCGGTTTGCGTTGTCGTCGTGCTGGTCCCCGGTCGCGACGGTGAACGTCCGCGTCGGGTCGAAGTGGCTGTGCCCAATCGATAAAATTCCCGGCATGGGTTTTAGAGCATTTCCAGCAAAAGTGCGAAGCGGTTTTGCGCAGGATAATGCGTAAAACAAATAGATAGTGCGGCTCCACGATTCTGTTTTAAAGGAGCCGCTCTAGAAACCGGTTTGCGTCGCATGAGCAAAGTGGCTTTTGCGTTGCATCTGATCCGTTGAAGGGAGACAGCCCGCTTGCGTATCCTGATTGTTGAGGACGACAAGGACCTGAACCGGCAACTTTCCGATGCGATGGTTGCCGCCGGTTATGTGGTCGATAGCGCCTATGACGGCGAAGAGGGCCATTTTCTGGGCGATACGGAACCCTATGATGCGGTGATTCTCGATATCGGACTGCCGCGTATCGACGGCATCAGCGTCGTGGAACGCTGGCGTCGCAACGGCCGTGCCATGCCTGTGCTCATGCTGACCGCCCGTGATCGCTGGAGCGACAAGGTTGCCGGTATCGATGCCGGTGCGGATGATTATGTCGCCAAGCCATTTCATATCGAGGAAGTTCTGGCGCGGCTTCGTGCGCTCATTCGTCGTGCTGCCGGTCATGCCTCGTCGGAAATCGTCTGCGGTCCCTTGCATCTCGACACCAAGACCTCCAAGGCCAGTGTTGACGGCGTGTCGCTGAAGCTGACCTCGCATGAATACCGGCTTTTGTCCTATCTCATGCATCATATGGACGAAGTGGTTTCCCGCACGGAATTGGTGGAGCATCTCTACGATCAGGATTTCGATCGCGATTCCAATACGATTGAAGTTTTCGTCGGACGCCTGCGCAAGAAGATGGGTGTCGATCTGATCGAGACCGTGCGCGGTATGGGTTATCGTATGCGCTCCGATGCCGGAGCTGAACCGAAGGGGAACGACAACTGAAGCGTTTTCGCGTCATCCCATCGCTTCGCTCTCTCGCCGTTCGCGTCGTCACATTGTCGACGCTGTGGGTGATTGCCGCGCTAGTGGTGGTCGCGACGCTTATCGGATCACTTTACAGCGACGCAGCCCGCAGCAATTTTGAACGGCTTCTGACCGCGCATCTGTTCAGCCTCGTCGGCGCTGTCAGCGTATCGACGGAAGGCGTGCTTCAAGGACGTCCCGAACTGGGTGAACTGCGCTATTCAAGCCCGCTTTCCGGCTGGTACTGGTCGGTGGACCCGCTCGCACCCAATGTGAGCGGCAAGCTGGAATCGCCCTCGCTGATTGGGCGCATTGTCCCGGAAATGCCGATCACGCAGGCACCTTTCGACAGTTCCTTCATGCGCAGCTATTCCTTGCCGGGTCTCAATGGCGAAGAGCTTTTCATCGTCGAAACGGAAGTCGTGCTGGATAATGCGGGCAGAGTGGCCCGCTTCCGCGTGATGGGCAATCTCAGCGAAGTCATGAACGAGATTTCCGATTTCAGGACGAAGCTTGCCGCCTATCTTGCGGTGTTCGGTATCGGCAGCATCCTCATCAATGCAGCCATCATCCTGTTCGGCCTGCGCCCGCTGGACAAGGTGCGTCAGGCGCTCACCGATATTCGCGAGGGGCGTTCATCCAAGCTCGACGCTTCGCTGCCGATGGAAATTGCGCCGCTTGCCCGCGAAATGAATGCATTGATCGAAAACAACCGCCGAATCGTCGAGCGGTCGAGAACGCAGGTCGGCAACCTTGCTCATTCGCTCAAGACGCCGCTGTCCGTGTTGGTCAATGAAGGCCGCGCCATCGGCGGCGATCAGGGCCGCGTCGTGCAGGAGCAGAGCGAGGCCATGCAGGTGCAGATCCAGCATTATCTGCAACGTGCGCGCATAGCGGCGCAACGGGACAGTGTGGTGTTCCGCACCTCTGTCGCGCCGGTGATGGAGCGCATGCAACGGGTGACCGCCAAGCTTAACCCTGCACTGCATGTCAGCTTGCGCAATGATCTCCCGCACGCGATCTTCGCCGGTGAAAAGGAAGACCTTGAGGAAATCATCGGCAATCTTCTTGAAAATGCCGGAAAATGGGCAAGCCGCCGGGTGAATATCACCGTTGGGGCAGCAATGGGCGGGCAACGGCAGTTTGAAATCGTGATCGAGGATGACGGGCCGGGACTTGAGGACGACAAGATGGAGGCCGCATTGAAACGCGGCAGCCGCGTGGACGAAACCAAGCCGGGCACAGGTCTGGGGCTTGCCATCGTGCAGGATACGGTTCGCGAATATGGCGGCCAGTTGCATCTCGACCGCAGCCCGCTCGGGGGCCTGCGTGTTCGCAGTGTGTTACCGCTTGCCGAAGATTAAGGTTGTCTTTTAGGCTGAAACGGCGTCTTTGCTTTTTAGTATTTCCGTATACAAAACAGGCTCACATTTTTGCGGGAAATGCTCTAAGAAATTGAAATTACAAGATCGCATGATGCGATAATATGCAAGCTCATTGGTTCATGAGGGCCGGTTTGTTATGATGATGGAATTGAGGTTTTCTTCTCCGGTTCTGGTCGTTCCGACCATGGTGGCGCTGTCGCTGGCCTTGGCGGCATGTGGCACATCGGGTGGTGGCAGAGGGCTGACATCGCTTGGCGGATCGTCGTCATCTGCAAAGCCGGAATCGAGCCTGCTCGCATCGCTGGGCAACGGCCTGCTTGGCAATGCGGCAAACCAGCTGAGCGCGGGCGACCGCAAAAAAGCGCTGGAAGCCGAATATCGTGCGCTTGAATATTCGCCAGCCGGCAAAGCCGTTTCCTGGAGCGGCGGTTCGAACTCCGGTGATGTCACTGCGGCACAGCCTTATCAGGTCGGCTCGCAGAATTGCCGCCAATATTCGCACACCTTCGATATTGGCGGATCGCAGCAGACCGTGCGCGGCACTGCTTGCCGCAACACAGACGGCAGCTGGACGCCGCTGACCTGACCACTCACGGGCGGCCTTTGCGGCGAATTGCCCTAGGCGGCCTGTTGTGGCAGGTAGAGGTTGGTTTTTCCCATGCCTACGCTTAAGTCGTAGCCATGGGATTTTGGTTGATTGCAGCATTATTGACGTTAGCAGCCACTTTGGCTGTCTTGTTGCCGCTCACGGGGCGCAAGCAGGATTTTTTGCCTGCTGAAAAGAACGACCTGGAAGTTTATCGCGATCAACTGCGCGAGGTCGAATCCGATGCCGCGCGCGGCATGATCGACCCGCAAAGCGCCGAACAGGCGCGAATTGAAATTTCCCGCCGCATTTTGAGTGCTGAAAAGGTCAGTCAGGACGCTGTGAGCGCAGCGAAGGCCACAAAGTCGGGCCGCGTTCTGGCCTTGGTTGCCGTGTTGGCGGTCCCATTGATCGCCTGGGGCGTCTATCCGCTTTTTGGCAAGCCGGACGTGCCGTCCATGCCGCTTGCGGACCGTCTCTCCGATAATCCTGATCGCGGTTCCGTTGATGAGTTGATCGCGCGGGCTGAAGCGCATCTGGCGAAAAACCCTGATGGTGCACGCGGCTGGGATGTGCTGGCGCCGATCTATATGCGTCTTGGCCGTCCAGCGGATGCGGTGAATGCTTATCGTTCTTCCTTGCGCATTGACGGCGAAAATTTCCAGCGCTTGCTGGGTCTGGCCGAAGGGCTTGCCGCAGTTTCCGGCGGCACGATCACCGCCGAGGCAGAAACATTTCTGAACAAGGCTGTCGCGCTCGATCCGAACGATCCGCGTCCGCAATTTTATCTGGCGCAAGGCGAGATGCAGGACGGTCGCCCCGATGCTGCCGCCGCCCGTCTCAAGACCCTTCTGGACAAGGCGCCAGTTGATGCTCCCTGGCGTGGTCAGGTCGAGCAGGCCATTGCGCGGCTAAGCAATCCTTCGGCCAACCAGCCGACAGAGCAAAAAGGCCCGTCATCCGACGATATCGAAGCGGCTTCGTCCCTGTCGGCAGAAGACCGTCAGACGATGATCGAGGGCATGGTTCAACGTCTTGATGAAAGTCTTCGCCAGAATAGCGGGGATGTCGAAGGCTGGAAGCGTCTCGTGCGCTCCTATATGATCCTGCATCGCCGCGATGCGGCGCTTGATGCGCTGAACCGGGGCATGACCGCCCTTGCGGAAGAACAGCGAACCGAACTTCGCAGTTTTGCATCCGGCTTGGGTCTAGAGGCACAGAAATGAGCGCGACCGCAGAAGAAAACGCACGCAAGCCGAAACCTGCTGGCAGTCTTGCCCGGACAATCGGCCAGAGAAAACGTAAGCGCCTGATGTTGATCGGCGGTGCGCTGGCGGTTCTGGCCGTGGCGGTCGGCTTGATGCTGATGGCTTTCAATCAGGACATCCGGTTCTTCCGCACGCCCGCTGATCTGACGGAACAGGAATTGACGTCCGGTTCTCGTTTTCGTCTGGGTGGTCTGGTCGAGGAAGGCTCGGTCAGCCGGGAAGGCAGCGAGCTTCGCTTCACCGTCACCGATACGATCAAGACCGTGAAAGTGGTGTTCGAAGGCATTCCGCCTGACCTGTTCCGTGAAGGGCAGGGTGTGGTGGCCGAAGGACGTTTCGGACAAGACGGCGTGTTCCGCGCCGATAATGTGCTTGCCAAGCATGACGAGAACTATGTTCCCAAGGATCTTGCCGATAGCCTTAAGGCCAAAGGCGTGTGGGAAGGCAAATAATTATGCCGGGAGACTGCCTATGAGTGTCGAGATCGGCCATTTTGCTCTGGTGCTGGCGCTAGCTCTGTCGATCGTTCAGTCGGTCGTGCCGGTGATCGGTGCCCGCCGACGCGACACGCAGCTCATGTCGGTGGCTGTGCCAACGGCGCTTGCGGTCTTCGCGCTTGTCGTTTTGTCCTCAGCGGTGCTGGTCCATGCCTATGTCGTGTCTGATTTCTCGGTCCTGAACGTTGTCGAAAACTCGCATTCGCAAAAGCCGCTCCTCTATAAGATCACCGGCGTCTGGGGAAATCATGAAGGCTCCATGCTGTTGTGGGTGTTCATCCTGACGCTTTTCAGCGCGCTGGTCGCGGCATTTTCCGGCAATCTGCCTGAAACATTGCGCGCCAATGTGCTGGCCGTGCAGGGCTGGATCGCGGTGGCTTTTCTGGCCTTCATCATCTTCACGTCGAACCCGTTCACGCGCATCCTTCCGGCGCCGATGGAAGGCGGCGATCTCAATCCGATCTTGCAGGATATCGGCCTCGCCATTCATCCGCCGCTACTTTATCTCGGCTATGTCGGTTTTTCTGTCTGCTTCTCCTTTGCTGTTGCCGCCCTTCTGGAAGGTCGTCTTGATGCAGCCTGGGCGCGCTGGGTGCGGCCGTGGACGCTGGTGGCTTGGGTGTTCCTAACCGGCGGCATCGCAATGGGTTCCTACTGGGCCTATTACGAGCTTGGCTGGGGCGGCTGGTGGTTTTGGGACCCGGTCGAAAACGCATCCTTCATGCCATGGCTGGTCGGCACCGCCTTGCTGCATTCCGCGCTGGTCATGGAAAAGCGTTCGGCGCTGAAAATCTGGACAGTCCTTCTGGCGATCCTGACCTTTTCGCTATCGCTGCTCGGAACCTTCCTCGTGCGTTCCGGCGTGCTGACCTCCGTGCATAGTTTCGCGACCGATCCGGGGCGCGGGCTTTTCATTCTGGCCATTCTCGCCATTTTCATCGGCGGTTCCCTGTCGCTTTTCGCGCTTCGCGTCCAGAGCCTCACGGCTGGCGGCATTTTCCATCCGATTTCGCGGGAAGGAGCGCTGGTCTTCAACAACCTTTTCCTGACGACTGCTGCGGCAACCGTTTTGATCGGGACGCTTTATCCGCTGCTGCTGGAAGTCATGACCGGCGAGAAGATTTCCGTCGGCGCGCCATTCTTCAACATGACCTTCGGTCCGCTGATGATCCCACTTCTGTTTGCGGTGCCGTTCGGGCCGCTTCTCGCCTGGAAACGCGGCGACCTTTACGGCGTTGCCCAGCGACTGATGACGGCTTTCGCCCTGGCGCTGGTTGTGGCCGGTATCGTGCTTTGGACCACATCGGCCAAATCGCTGCTGGCGGCTTGCGGCGTCGGTCTCGCCGCCTGGCTGATTTTCGGCAGCCTTACCGATCTGGTGCAGAAAGCCGGTATCGGCAAGGTTTCGGCAACGAAGGCTTGGGCGCGTTTCAAGGGACTGCCGCGCTCCGTTTTCGGAACGGCGCTGGCGCATATCGGTCTTGGCGTGACACTGCTCGGTATCGTCAGCGTGACGACCTTTGGCACTGAAAACGTGCTCATCATGCGTGCGGGCGATATGGTCAAGGTTCAGGACTACACGTTGCGTTTTGACGGGTTGCGGCCTTTGACGGGTCCGAATTTTACGGAAAATCGCGGTACGTTCACTTTGCTCGATTCCAGTGCGCGCGATCTTGGCCGGATAGAGCCATCCAAGCGCTTTTTCCCGGCACGCCAGATGCCGACGACCGAATCGGGCATTCGCACGCTCTGGTTCAGTCAGGTCTATGTGGCGCTGGGCGATGAGCCGGGCGACGGTTCGGTGGTCGTTCGTATCTGGTGGAAACCGCAGGTCACGCTCATTTGGTATGGCGCATTGGTTATGATGCTGGGCGGCCTGTTTTCGCTGGCCGACCGCCGCTTGCGCGTCGGCGCACCTGCCTCCAAGCGAAAGACCTCGTCGCAGGAAGCGGAGGCCGCAGCATGAAGATGCGCAACCTCTTTGCCACGTGTGCCCTTGCCGTTGCTCTGGCCATTCAGGGAACGGCGGCACTGGCCGTCAATCCGGATGAAGTTCTGCCCGACCCGGCGCTTGAAAAGCGCGCCCGCACCATATCCGGCGAGTTGCGCTGCATGGTGTGCCAGAACGAGTCCATCGATGATTCGAATGCCGAGCTTGCCCGCGATCTGCGCCTTCTCGTCCGTGACCGCCTGAAAGCAGGTGATACGGACGATCAGGTGATGGATTTTGTGGTTGCCCGTTATGGTGAGTTCGTGCTGTTGAAGCCGCGCCTGTCGGCCCGCACGGTTCTGCTCTGGGGATTTCCGGTCATGGTGCTTCTGATCGGCGCGGTGGCGCTCGTCTTCGCGTTTCGGGGGCGACGCAGGCTTGGCGAAGCGGCGCAGCCGCTTTCTGAGAGCGAAAAAGCTGAGCTTTCCCGACTTCTGAATAATAAATAATCCTCTATATTTATGAGCAAGTTTCTACCTTGCGCGCGCTCAACCTTACGAAACTTTCATGTTGCGGAAATTGAGCGGTAAGGTAGCTGTAGCTATCCTGCGCTCTATAAAGGATCTTCAGGGCCTCGTTTCCCGATGACGAGAACACGGGCCGATTACTGCTCGCAAGGAGAAATAGATGTCCAGAGCTAAGACTTCCCATTACCGCAAGAGCGTTGCAGCCGTTGCAGTTTGCGCTGCCCTTGCAGGCGCGTTTGTCGCGACTGGCCCGCTTGGCGCACTCAACGATGCCCGCGCGGAAGCCGTTCAGGTGACGCCGCCGCAACAGACTGTCGGCTTCGCGGATCTGGTGGCAAAGGTCCGTCCTGCCGTCGTCAGCGTCACCGTGAAGAAGAACGTTCAGGAAGCCGATAGCCGTGGCGGTCAGAATTTTGGTGCGCGCGGTTTCGACCAGCTGCCGGATGACCATCCGCTGAAGCGCTTCTTCCGTGATTTCGGCATGGAACCGCCGAGTGGCGATGCGCGTCCCGATGGTCGCCGTGGCCCCGGCAAGCGTCCGGGCCGTCCGGGTCATGAGCGCCCCTATGCACAGGGTTCCGGCTTCTTCATTTCTGAAGATGGCTATGTTGTCACCAACAATCACGTCGTTTCCGACGGTGACGCCTATACGGTCGTCATGGATGACGGCACCGAGCTCGACGCCAAGCTGATCGGCACCGACCCGCGCACCGACCTTGCCGTGCTGAAGGTTGACGATGCCAAGCGCAAGTTCACCTATGTCGCTTTCGGCGATGACAATCAGGTGCGCGTCGGCGATTGGGTTGTCGCTGTCGGCAATCCGTTCGGTCTCGGCGGCACGGTGACCTCGGGTATCGTTTCGGCCCGTGGCCGTGACATCGGCGCTGGTCCTTACGACGACTTCATCCAGATCGACGCGGCTGTGAACAAGGGCAACTCGGGTGGCCCGGCTTTCAACCTGTCCGGTCAGGTCGTCGGCATCAACACCGCCATCTTCTCGCCTTCGGGCGGCAGCGTCGGCATCGCCTTCGCAATCCCGTCGGGCACTGCAAAGCAGGTTGTCGATCAGCTCATCAAGAAGGGCTCGGTTGAACGCGGCTGGATTGGCGTGCAGATCCAGCCGGTGACGAAGGATATCGCTGCTTCGCTTGGTCTGGCCGAGGAAAAGGGCGCAATCGTCGCTGCACCGCAGAAGGATGGTCCCGCAGCCAAGGCTGGCATTCAGGCCGGTGACGTGATCACCGCCGTAAATGGGGAAACGGTACAGGATCCGCGTGATCTGGCCCGCAAGGTTGCCGGTATCAATCCGGGCGAAAAGGCAGCCCTCAGCGTCTGGCGCAAGAACAAGGCTGAAGAAATCAGCATCACCATCGAGGCGATGCCTAAGGATTTGAAGCAGGCTGGCGGTACGACGGATGAAGACAAGGGCGGCCAGCAGAGCGAAACGCTCGACAGCTACGGCCTGACCGTGACGCCTTCCGAAGATGGTGACGGCGTGGTGGTTACCGATGTCGATCCCGATAGCGATGCCGCCGACCGTGGCGTTCGCTCCGGCGATGTCATCGTCAGCGTCAACAACCAGACGGTGAAGAGCGCCAAAGACATCAACAACGCCATCAGCGAAGCCTCCAAGTCGGGTCGCAAGGCTGTGCTGCTGCAATTGCAGAGCAACGATCAGAGCCGCTTCGTGGCCTTGCCGATCGATCAGGGTTGATGACCGGTATCCGTAGCGACTTCTGAACAATCGATGCCAGGCGGGTAACTGCCTGGCATCGTCTTAGAGCGCGTTTCGATCTGATTGCATCAGATCTGCGCTCTAAGTTTTTGTTTACGCACCTCTTATCCGAAAACTGTCTTACACTTTTCGGGATGTGCTTTATCTCCGAATGTAATTTATAAGTGGCGCCATGAAAATTCTCGTTATTGAAGATGACCGCGAAGCTGCTCGTTATCTGGAGAAAGCTTTCAGCGAAGCCGGACATTCGGCAGATATTGCCGGTGACGGCGAGACCGGTTATGCGCTGGCGGAAAACGGCACTTATGACGTGCTGGTCGTGGACCGTATGCTGCCGAAGCGCGATGGACTGTCTGTCGTGGCGGGCCTGCGGGCCAAGGGCATGGAAACGCCGGTGCTAATTCTATCTGCGCTCGGCGAAGTCGATGACCGCGTAACGGGCCTGCGTGCTGGCGGTGATGACTATCTAACCAAGCCCTATGCATTTTCCGAGCTTCTGGCGCGCGTAGAAGTATTGCAGCGCCGTTCCAGCCCGCGTGAGGCGGACACGATCTATCGCGTCGGCGATCTCGAACTTGACCGGCTTGCGCATACGGCGCGCCGTCAGGATGTCGATATCACACTGCAACCGCGTGAATTCCGCCTTCTCGAATATCTCATGCGTCATGCCGGGCAGGTGGTGACCCGCACCATGCTGCTCGAAAACGTCTGGGATTATCATTTCGATCCCCAGACCAATGTGATCGACGTGCATATTTCGCGTCTGCGCTCCAAGATCGAAAAGGGCTTTGACGGCCCGCTGCTGCATACGGTGCGTGGCGCCGGTTACATGCTAAAGGCCGGGCGTGCCAAACAGACCGCCGCCAAGGTGGACTGATGGGTCGGTTTTCCGCGCTTATGCGCACCACGGCGGTGCGCCTGTCGGCTCTTTATCTGCTTCTCTTCGTGGTCGGGGCCGTCGCATTGGTCTTTTACATGACCAATCTGTCGGCTTCGATCCTCACCGCCCAGACGCAACAGGCGCTGGGCGAAGAGGTGGCCAGCATCGGCAAGAGCTATGCGCGCGGCGGTATTCCGCAGCTTGTGCGCAGCATCGATTATCGCTCGCGCCAGCCGGGCGCTTATCTCTATCTGGTCGCCGACCCAACGGGGCGCATTCTGGCGGGCAATGTCGAAAGCGTGGAACCCGGCGTGCTGGACACGGACGGCATTGTTGAGCGCGCCTTTGTCTACAAGCGCTATGGCGAACAGGGGGCAGAAAGCGATCATCGCGCCGTTGCCGTGGTAATTGCGCTGCCAAATGGCATGCGCCTGATGGTCGGGCGCGATCTTGGCGAGCCGGAGCGCTTCCGCGACATCATTCGCAGTTCACTCATGCTGGCGCTTGGCATTATGGGCGCGGGCGCGCTTTTGATCTGGCTCGTGGTCGGACGCCGCGCCTTGAAGCGCATCGATGACGTATCCAAAGCCTCGCAGCGTATCATGGATGGCGACCTGACCGGGCGTCTGCCGGTCAACGGCTCGGGCGATGAATTCGACCGGTTGTCGGGCAATCTCAATGTCATGCTCGGGCGCATATTGGAGTTGAATGAAGGGCTGAAGCAGGTTTCCGATAATATTGCTCACGATCTCAAGACGCCGCTGACCCGGCTGCGCAATCGCGCCGAGGAAGCACTGGCGGGCAAAAAGGCGGGGCCGGAATATCGGGAAGCTCTGGAAGATATCATTGGCGAATCGGATCAGTTGATCCGCACCTTCAACGCGATCCTGATGATTTCGCGTCTTGAGGCTGGTTATTCGACGGAAAACCTCGAAGACCTGCCGGTCGCGCCCATCGTGCGTGATGTGGCGGAGATGTACGAGCCGGTGGCGGAAGACGCGAATGGGAAGCTGACGCTTGGCGCTCTGGACGAGGTGGTGCTGCATATCAACCGCGAACTGGTGGGCCAGACAGTTTCGAACCTCGTGGACAATGCGATCAAATATGCCAGTTGCGAGGAACGCGAGGCAAATGTCTCGCTCGCCATGGAGCGCGATGCTAACTGGGTGCGGATCATCGTGGCCGATAATGGACCGGGCATCCCCGAGGAAAAACGCGAACAGGCGACAGAACGTTTCGTGCGTCTGGAGGAAAGCCGCACGCAACCGGGTTCCGGCCTCGGTTTGAGTCTTGCCAAGGCGGTCATGAAGTTGCACGGTGGCGCGCTTCGTCTTGAAAGCAACGAACCGGGACTGCGTGCTGTTCTGGAATTTCCGTTGCCGCAGGGCGAGGTGAAATAAGCATAATTCGATGAGGGGATCATGGCGGCTGACGATACAAAGGCACTGTTTTTCGAGAGAGACCTTTGTGCGCTGGTGCCGCTTGATCCTGATCGGGCGCGATCTTTCCTCGCCGATCTGATTGAACGGTCCCGCGAGGACGAACTGCCGAAAGTCGCCGCTCTGCTGGAAACGCAGAAAGCTTCGGCCTTCCTGTCAGCGGTACTCGATCTGTCGCCCTTCATTCGCGAAGCGCTGAACCGGCATCCATCTATTTTGACCCGGATCGTTTCTGCCTCGCCTGAAACTGCATTGCAGGACATTCTTGCGACGGTTTCCGTGTGCGGCATGGAGGAGGGCGCGAGCGAAGCTTCGCTTATGGCCGATCTGCGCCGCTTCAAACGCGAAGCGCATGTGCTGATCGCGCTTTGCGATCTGGCGCATATTTTCGACACCGAAGCCACCACCGGCTGGCTGACCGATCTGGCCGAGGCCTGCACCGGTGCTGCCGTGCGCTTTTTGCTGCGCGATGCGGATGCTGCGGGCAAGATCAAGCTGCCCGACAGGAACAAGCCCGACAAGGATTGCGGCTGGATCGTGCTGGGCATGGGCAAGTTCGGCGCCCGCGAGCTGAACTATTCCTCCGATATTGATCTGATTGTCTTCATCGACGAAACCAAACCGGCCATCGGCGATCCTTATGAATGCGTGGACACGTTTTCGCGTCTGACACGGCGTCTTGTCCGCATCCTTCAGGATCGCACGGCGGATGGCTATGTCTTCCGAGTTGATCTTCGCTTGCGTCCAGATCCGGGTTCGACGCCGCTTGCCATTCCCGTTGGCGCGGCGCTGCATTATTACGAAGGGCGCGGGCAGAACTGGGAGCGCGCCGCCATGATCAAGGCGCGGCCCGTCGCCGGTGATCGCGCGTCCGGTCGTCAGGTGTTGGCTGAACTCTCCCCTTATGTCTGGCGCAAATATCTCGATTATGCGGCGATTGCCGACGTTCATTCGATCAAGCGGCAAATCCACGCCCATAAGGGCCATGGCGACATTGCCGTTCGCGGACACAATGTGAAGCTCGGTCGCGGTGGTATCCGCGAGATCGAGTTTTTCGTCCAGACCCAGCAATTGATTGCTGGCGGGCGCTTCCCCGAATTGCGCGGCAATCAGACTGTGCCGATGCTCGGTCAACTGGCGGAGCGCGGCTGGATCACGGAAAAAGCGCGTGATGCGCTGGCCAAGGAATATTATTTCCTGCGCGATGTGGAACACCGCATCCAGATGATTGCCGACGAGCAGACCCATATTCTTCCTGAAGACGACGAAGGCTTTGCCCGTGTCGCCCATATGATGGGCTATGCTGATCCGTCAGAGTTTTCCGATGTTTTCCTCGAAGCGCTCAAGATCGTTGAAAAGCACTATGCGGCCCTGTTCGAACAGGCGCCGGAACTGGGCACCTCGACCGGCAATCTCGTCTTCACCGGCGATGTGGATGATCCGGGTACGCTGGAGACGCTCGCCGCCATGGGCTATGAGCGCCCGAGCGACATCTGCCGTGTCATCCGTACCTGGCATTTCGGACGCTATCGCGCCACGCAGTCAGCGGAAGCGCGCGAGCGCCTGACCGAACTGACGCCAGCGCTCCTCAAAGCCTTCGCCGAGACTAAGCGCGCCGACGAGTCGTTGTTGCGGTTCGACAGTTTCCTGCAAGGTCTGCCTGCGGGCATCCAGCTTTTCAGCCTGCTGCAATCCAATCCGCGCCTGCTCAATCTGCTTGTGATGATCATGAGCGCCGCGCCACGGCTGGCCGAAATCATCACCCGCAATCCGCATGTTTTCGACGGACTGCTCGACCCGGCAATCTTTTCAGAAATGCCGACCCGCTCCTATCTTGAAGAACGGCTGCGCGTCTTTCTCGGTGCTGCGACCGACTATGAGGAAGTGCTGGACCGGCTGCGCATCTTCGCCGCCGAACACCGTTTCCTGATCGGCATTCGCCTGCTGACAAGCGCGATTGACGGCGTGCGCGCCGGGCGCGCTTTTTCCGATCTGGCCGAGCTGATGATCGGCAAAGCATTCGAGGCCGTGGAGGCCGAATTGCAGCGTCGCCACGGCAAGGTCAAAGGCGCGAAATCCGCACTGCTCGCCATGGGCAAGCTTGGCAGTCGTGAACTGACGGCGGGTTCCGATGTTGATTTGATCTTGCTCTACGATCATGACACGGATGCTGATGAATCGGACGGTGAAAAGCCGCTCGCCCCGTCGCAATATTATATCCGCCTGACGCAACGCCTGATCGCCGCGCTGTCTGCGCCGACAGCGGAGGGCGTGCTCTATGAAGTCGACATGCGGTTGCGCCCTTCGGGCAACAAGGGACCTGTTGCAACGCATATTGAATCCTTCGGCAAGTATCAACGCACTGAAGCCTGGACCTGGGAGCATATGGCGCTCACGCGCGCGCGCCCGATCCACGGCGACGAGGATTTTATTGCGCATATCACGGCGGAAATCGACGAGGTGCTATCAACGCCGCGTGACGTGAAGAAGATTGCCAAGGATGTGCGCGAAATGCGCGACCTGATCTATCAGGAAAAACCACCGCGCGACGATTGGGATTTCAAGCTGAAACCGGGCGGCATTGTCGATCTGGAATTCATCGCCCAGTTTGCGGCGCTGGTCGGCAAGGTGACGAAGAAGCCGCGTCCGCTTGGAACGGAGGAAGTTCTGGCGTCGCTCGACCCGGCCTATGCGGAACCAGCCCTTGCCGACAGTCTGGTTGAAGCACACCGGCTTTACACCAATCTGAGCCAGACCATTCGCCTGTGTCTCGGCGGCGATGCCCCGCGCGACGAGTTCATTCCGGGCATGATCGATCTTCTGTGCCGCGCCGCCGATATGCCCGACATCAAGCGTGTCGAACATCATCTGACCGAACTAGCGAAGGAAGTGCGTGCGAGCTTTGAGAAGCTCGTTAGCGTCTAAATTTACGCCGCGTGGATCGCGGTGCTGTGCCCGCTGATCTGAACCGCCTTGCGGTCGGGTATGCTGACCGCAACCACCGTGCCGACACCCTCTGTCGAGCGGATGCGCAGCCAGCCGCCATGCAGTTCCGCCAGCGAGCGGGTGATGGCGAGCCCGAGGCCGGAGCCGCTATGGCTCTTGGTGAACTGGTTTTCCACCTGTTCAAACGGCTGGCCGATCTTCTTCAATGCCGATTTCGGAATGCCGACGCCCGTGTCCTGAATGGTCATGAACAATGCCGATCCGGCCTTGCGGGCGCGCACTGTGATGTGCCCGTTATGGGACGTGAACTTGACCGCGTTGGACAGAAGATTGATCAGCACCTGCTTGACCGCGCGGCGGTCGGCATAAAGCTGCATCGCATCTTCGATGCGGGTCTCGACCGTGATGTTCTTCTCATCAGCCTGCAATGAAATCATGCGCACCGTCTCATTGATGAGCGGGCAAAGATCGATCTGCTCGCGGTCGAGCGAGAAATGACCGGCTTCGATCTTCGACATATCGAGAATGTCGTTGATGACATTCAGCAGGAAGTTACCGCTGGTGTGAATATCGTTGATATATTCCTCGTAGCGGTCGGAGCCGAGGGGCCCGAAGGTGCCCGCCTGGATCATCTCCGAAAAGCCGATGATCGCATTGAGTGGCGTGCGCAGCTCATGGGACATATTGGCGAGGAATTCCGACTTGGCGCGGTTGGCGGCTTCGGCGCGTTCCTTTTCCTGACCGTATTTGCGGGCCAGTTCCGACAATTCGCGCACACGGTCGCGCTCGCCTTTGCGGGCAATGGACAGATCGTGGATCGTTGCCATGAGGCGACGTTCGCTGTCCACCAAACGTTCCTGATGCAGCTTGAGCTGGGTAATGTCGGTGCCGATGGAAACGAGGCCGCCATCCTGCGTGCGGCGTTCGTTGACCTGTAGCCAGCGGCCATCGCTGAGCTGGCGTTCAAAGGTCTGACCGCCTGCGCGATTGTGTTCGTTGGCCATGCGGCGTTCGAAGGTGAACGGGCGCGTATGGGCGTCGACTTCATTGCGCGGCACGCCTGGCTTCAGCGTCCAGACTGGCAGACCCGCATATTCGCTGAACTTGGAATTCGCCATCACCAGACGGTTGTTGGAATCCCAGAGAATGAAGGCTTCCGAAATATTCTCGATGGCTTCGCGGATACGCATATCCGCTTCCGCTGTCGCTTCCGCAAAGCGGTGCTGTTCGCTGACGTCGAAGGCGATGCCGACCAGATGCAGGTCGCCCTCGGCGGCAATATCGGCACGCACACGCATCCACACCCACGACCCGTCCGCATGGCGCATGCGGAACACGCGGTCGACATGTGAGAAGTCTCCAGCGGCGGCTTGCTCAGCAAGAGAATAAAGGTCGCCGTCTTCAGGATTGATGATCGCAGCGACATCGCCAAAGGGCAGAACCGCGTCCTGCGCTTCATAGCCCAGCATTTCATACATGGAATGCGACCAGTAGATGCGCCCGCGCGCCATGTCCCAATCCCAGAGGCCGCAGCGTCCGCGCGCCATGGCCAGATCAATCCGGCGCTGGATCTGGTTGGACAGATCGTCGGCTTCGCGAGCGCGCGCTGCCTGACTGAAATAGGCGTAGAGAATGGCGAACATGACGCCGGTGGTGCCTGCAAAGAGCGTGACGTTGAGCGACACGGCGCGACGCCATTCGGCAAAGATCGTATTCTCGGCTTCAGTCGCAATGATGGAGTAGGGCGCGGTCAGCGGCTTGGACAAGGCGCCATAGGCGGCTTCGCCCTGCAACATCACTTTCAATACGCCTGCGCGCTCGGCAAAGAGGAACATTGGTTGCGCTTCCGTCAGGATCGTATCGATCGGCTTCCCGGTCAAATCGGAGAGCGGACCGGATGCTGCGACCACCAACGACTGACCGTCCAGGACGGCAACCGTCATGCCGGGCGAGGAGAGGCCGCGCGAGCGAAACTCGGCAATCGTGTCCTGAAGGTCTTTGGCGGAAATCTGCGCGCCTGCCGTGGTGCCGTTCGCCACGCGCTCGATCATTTGCGCGAGATTGGCGGTCGCCGCCGACAGCGAAGCCTTGTGCTGCTGTTCGATATCGTCATGCCAGGCCAGCATGGAGAACACGCGGGCGACACCCAAAATGACGAGGAAGATGATGATCAGCGCGGGAACGAGGCGGCGCAGAATGGGTTCCATCGAGATAAACTTGCCATAGGCCGGACCCGCGAGAAGACGGACATGGCCAGAGACCTTGCCTTTCCTTCTCTTCCGACCGGATTCGCAATGCGTCCCCGCCGGCGCGCCATACGCGTCGGTGCTCGCCATCTGATGGTCCCTCGTGAAATGCCTGCGAGTGAAGTGATTCGGAATACGCCACCTCCGAATGCATTCAATGAATCAAAAGTGATTCGCGCTGTCCAGCGATTTCGTTAACGAGACGTAAAAAAGCCGGTTTGCTACTGCTGATTTTCTTATGAATCTCAAGCTCTTAACTGGAATCAGTTCGTCAGCTGACGCGCTTAAATCCATGAAAAGACTCATGAAAAACATGCTCGCTCCGAAAGCTTGTCAGACAAGCACTGGCGGGCATAGCTGTTCACCCTGCCAGCCGCGACGAGGCGGCGGGCAGGGGCGAATCATGCTGTTTCGATTGTCGCCAGCGAATCAGGCGAGAGTGCGGTCCACGATGTCGCGCAGGTCGGTGGAAAGCTTCGCCGTACCCGATATGCGGGCAAGAGCGGCACGGGCGTGTTCGCGCCGCGTTTCTTCGAGCGACCGCCACGAACGCATCGAGGTCAAAAGCCGCGCCGAGAGCTGCGGGTTTTCGGGATCGATGGCGAGGATCGTGTCGGCGAAGAACGCATAGGCCGCGCCGTCCTTGCGGTTGAAACCGGTCGGATTCGACGCCGAGAACGAGCCGATCAGCGAGCGCACCCGATTGGGATTGTCGAGCGAGAACAGGCGATGGACGGCAAGCTTGCGCACCGTTTTCAGCGCATGGTCGCCGGGTCGGGTTGCCTGAACATTGAACCATTTGTCCATGACAAGGCCGTCGCCGCCGAAACGCTGTTCAAAGCCGGACAGGGCTTCCTGTGCTTCATCCGTATCGCCGAAGCGATGGACGAGAATGGTAAGTGCCGCGAAGCGGTCGGTCATGTTGTCGGCTCTCGCATATTGCAGGGCGGCACGACGCTGGTTCTGCTCATGGCGACTCAGATAATCGAGCAGCGCATTGCGCAAGGAACGCTTGCCTGCGGCTTCCGCATCGGGCGTGAACGCGCCGGTCTGCTTGAGACCGTCGTAAAGTTTCGCGAAATCGGTCGCATAGGCCGATGCAATCGCGGCGATCAAATGGTCACGGCTGGCAAGGATAGCGTCGGGATCGACATTGTCACCCATTTCACGCGCCACGTCGCTTTCGCTTGGAAGCGTCAGGCAGAGTGCGCGGAACGCCGGGTCGAGCGTTTCGTCGGACGCGACGCGACCGACCAGTTCAACCACCTTGGCATTCAGCTCCGGCTGATAACCGCCGCGAACGCGCTTTGCGCCGTCGAGCAGGGCGCGGGTGAGAATGCTGGTCATGGCCTGCCAGCGCGCAACCGGATCGCTGTCGTTCAGCGCCAGAAATGTCAGGTCTTCCTCGGAGAGTGGTGAAGTGAGATTGACCGGCGCGGAAAAGCCGCGCAGCAGCGAGGGAACCGGGCGCGCCTTGATGCCTTGGAAAACAATGGTTTCAGACGCATGGTGCAGATGGATGACATGGTCATGCACGTCGCCACCTTCCACGGAAGTGGGCTCCATATCCTTGCCGTCTGGCCCAATAAGGCCGAACGCGATTGGGATATGCATCGGCTTTTTCACCGGCTGGCCGGGTGTCGCTGCCAGCGCTTGTTTCAAACGGATGGTGAAGGTTTCAGCCGCCGCATCATAATCGAAATCCGCTTCCACGCGCGGGGTGCCTGCCTGATCGTACCAGAGCGCGAATTGCGCAAAGTCTTGTCCGGAAACGTCGGCGAAAACCTTGATGAAATCTTCGATGGTGGCGGCATCGCCGTCATGGCGCTCGAAATAGAGGTCCATGCCCTTGCGGAACAGGTCCGGCCCGATGATCGTGCGGATCATGCGCACGACTTCCGAGCCTTTTTCATAGACCGTCGCCGTATAGAAATTATTGATCTCGCGGTATTCGCGCGGGCGCACCGGATGGGCGAGGGGGCCGCCATCTTCCGGGAACTGCTGCGCCTTCAGGATCTTCACCTCGGCGATGCGCTTTACGGGGCGGGAGCGCTGGTCGGCAGAGAATTCGTGATCGCGATAGACGGTCAGCCCTTCCTTGAGGCAGAGCTGGAACCAGTCGCGGCAGGTGATGCGATTGCCGGTCCAGTTGTGGAAATACTCATGCGCGATGACGGCCTCAATACCGGCATAATCCACATCGGTTGCGGTTTCCGGGTCGGCCAGCACATATTTGTCGTTGAAGACATTGAGGCCCTTGTTTTCCATCGCGCCCATATTGAAATCCGACACGGCGACAATGTTGAAAACATCGAGATCATATTCGCGCCCGAACTTTTCCTCGTCCCATTGCATGGAGCGCTTCAGCGCATCCATGGCGTAAAGCGCGCGCTTCTCCTTGCCATGCTCGACATAGATGGCGAGATCAACCGGACGTCCCGAAGCGGTGGTGAAATGATCCTTCACGACGCCGAGCGAGCCGGCAACGAGAGCGAAGAGATAGGACGGTTTCGGATGCGGATCGTGCCACACTGCAAAGTGCCGGTCGGCATTGCCTGCCGTCGCGCTGTTTTCAACGGGGTTGCCATTGGCGAGCAGGATCGGCGCGGCTGCGCGGTCGGCTTCGATGCGCACCGTATAGACGGAAAGCACGTCGGGCCGGTCATAATAATAGGTGATGCGGCGAAAGCCTTCCGCTTCGCATTGCGTGCAATAGACGCTGCTGGAGCGATAAAGCCCTGACAGCTGGCGGTTGGTCGACGGGTTGACGGCGGTGACGATTTCCAGCGTGAAACGCTCGCCTTCCGGCAAATCGCTGATGGTCAGGATATCTGGCGTCGCGGCATAGCTGTTATCAGCAAGCGGCGTGCCGTTGATGGCGATGCTGACGAGCTTCAGTTCGTCGCCGTCGAGGACCAGCGGTGTGCCGGGCGCGGTGCCCGGGCGGCGCTCGATGGTCAACTCGGCGCGGACAATGGTGTTTTCCGGCTCCAGCGTGAAGTCGAGTTTAGTTTCCGGTATCGCGTAAGGCGTCGGGCGGTAATCTTCGAGACGAAATGTCTGGCCGGTTTCTGTACGCATTGCGGAACTCTTTCTGTGGACTTCAGAGCATTTCCAGCAAAAGTGCGAAGCGGTTTTGCGTTCGGAAATGCGTAAACACAAATGGATAGAGCGGTTCCGACGATTCCGTCTAAACAGGAAGCGCTCTCATGCTGGATTCGTACCCGGCTTTTGCGCAAACGACAAGAAAAGCGCTTGCGTCAATTTAGTTTCGCGATCACGCCAAGTCCGGGTGGCGGTTCTCTGCAAACAAGCTTAAGAAATCAATGTGGTCATAATATTCAGGCCACGCTTTTTACGCGGTACGCTTGGGGAATTGCATCGTGAACGCTCGTGCGAGTGCACCTGTTGAGGCGGCAGGGTTGAACTCGAATCCGATGCTCGGCATCGGCCTCAAGATTGCTTCCGTTGCCGTTTTCGTCGGCATGTCCACCATGCTCAAGGCCGCTGACGGCGTGCCGCTTGGGCAGCTGATTTTCTTCCGATCCTTTTTTGCGGTGATTGCCGTTCTGCTCTATCTGCAATGGCGGGGGCAGCTTTCCGGCGCGTTTCGGACGCAGCACGGTTTCAGTCATTTCTGGCGTGGGCTGGTCGGCGTCTGTTCCATGACGATGAGTTTCTTTGCGCTGATGAAACTACCGCTGCCCGAAGCAATCGCCATCAATTATGCCTCGCCGCTGATCACGGTGATTCTCGGCGCGGTCATCCTGCATGAAGTCGTGCGGTTCTATCGCTGGAGCGCGGTTCTGGTTGGCCTGTTCGGCGTGCTGGTGATTATCTGGCCGCGAATGACGCTGTTTTCGCAAGGCAATGTCGGGCAGGACGAGGCGATTGGAGCGCTATCCGCATTGGGCGCAGCTTTCACCTCCGCCATCGCCATGCTGCTGGTGCGGCGTCTGGTGCAGACAGAACGCACGGCAACAATCGTGATCTATTTTTCGCTATCGGCAAGCGTCATTGCGCTGGCCAGCCTGCCCTTCGGCTGGGTCGTGCCGAGCTGGACACAGCTGGCGCTGCTTGTCGGTGCGGGATTTGCGGGCGGTATCGCGCAGATTTTGCTCACCGAATGCTACCGTCATGCGCCGATGTCTACCATCGCGCCCTTTGAATATACGTCGATGCTGCTTGGCCTGTTGATCGGCTTCCTGCTCTTCGGTGATGTGCCGACCATGGAAATGCTGGTCGGCAGCGTCATTGTGATGGCAGCGGGCGGGTTCATCATCTATCGCGAACACAAGCTCGCGCTCGAACCGCATAAGGTCAACGCGCCGCAAGGCCAGTAAAGATCAGTTCGTCGTTTCCTGTGGCCCTTCGGAACGCGGGTCGAGCTGCATGGTTTCCGGCGTGGACTGGCCGTCCGGTGTGTGGAACTTGTATTCGGTTTTCTGCTCGCTGATCGCGGGGCGCTGAAGCCTGCGAATGCGCCAGAAGGCGTGCAGGCCATAAACGCCAAAGGCGATGGCCATGGTTACGAAGAAGCCGGAAGGGCCGATGGCATCCATCAGCGGGCCGGAAAGTGCGGGTCCGATCACACTGCCCACACCATAGATGATCAGCAGTCCACCGGAGATTTTGACGAATTCGCTGGCGTCGGCATAGTCATTCGCGTGCGCGACATTAAGGCTGTAGATCGGATAGATCACCGAGCCGAACAGGAACATCATCGCATAGATTGCATAAGGCGCGGTCGGGTGGAACAGCACCATGACCAGCGACAATGCGAAGCCGATAAGCCCGGCCAGAACCATGACATAGCGCCGGTCCACGAAGTCAGAAGCGCGACCGAGCGGATATTGGAAAATGGCACCGCCGATCATTGCGGAGGCCAGCATGGTCGCAATGCCGAAGGTCGAAAGACCGTTCATCTCGCCATAGATCGCGGCAAGAAAGTTCCACGTACCGGCGACGATACCGGCGATCAGCGAGCCGATGGCTGCGGCGGGTGAGCGGCGGTAAAGCCCCTTGATGTCGAGCGACACTTGCGTCAGCGGGTTCGGCGATTGGGCACTGGACAAGGCCGTTGGCAGCAGGGCGCTGGCATAGATGATCGCGCAGACGATGAACAGCGTCTGCGTCATCGCATCGCCGAAGGGCAGGATATACTGTCCGCACATAAGCCCGAGCATAGTGATGATCATATAGATCGAGAAAATGCGCCCGCGCGATTCATTGGTCACGCGCTCGTTCAGCCAGCTTTCGATAATCATGTAGCTGCCTGCGAGCGAGAAGCCCGCGACACCACGAAAGATCATCCAGGCCGCCGGGCTGACCACAAGCGCATGAAACAACAGCGCCATCGACAGCAAGGTCAACAAAGCGGAAAACACGCGCACATGGCCGACGCGGCGCACCAGATGCGGCACGACGATGCAGCCGATGGTGAAGGCCAGCGAATAGCTTGTTCCCATCCAGCCAATGGTGGTTGTGGACCAGCCTTCCATTCCGCCGCGTAGCGGCAGAAGAATACCCGCGAGGCCACCGGCAAGCAGCATCAGGAACGTGCTTGCAAGCAGGGCGGCGATGGGCAGGAGCTGGCCAGCCATGAAATACTCCGAAACGAAGAGTCTGGATTTTAAAACTACTTGTCGCCGTCAGGCGCTTTGGCAAGCGGCGAAATAGAACAAGTTTGCGGCATGGTGGTGACAAGCATTGCTCTCGTGCGAGAGGCGATGACACCGAAAGGCCGAAATATCAATTGCGTAATTCGTCTAGTTTCAACTTCACGGACAGAAAATCACGCCAGGCAAAACGCTTCTGTGCCGGTGTGCGCAGAAGATAGGCCGGGTGCAATGTCGGCAGCACAGGAATTTCCATGCCGGATGGCGTGCGGTGGATTTTCCAGTTGCCGCGAAGCCGCAATATGCCTTCGGTTGCTCCGGTCAGCGCCTTGCCAGCCGGACCGCCGAGTGCGACCAGTATTTTCGGCGCGGCAAGCTCGATCTGCCGTTCGATGAACGGGCGGCAAAGCTCGGTTTCCAGCGGCGTCGGCGTGCGATTGCCCGGCGGGCGCCAGGGGATCGTATTGGCGATATAAACGCTCTCGCGCTTCAGACCGATGGATTCGATCATCCGGTTGAGAAGCTGGCCCGATTTGCCGACGAAAGGCAGCCCTTCCATATCCTCATCCCGTCCCGGCGCTTCGCCGATGAACATGATGTCGGAGGAAGGATCGCCATCGGCAAAGCAAAGGTTCTTCGCGGTGAATTTCAAATTGCAGCCGTCAAAGGCCGCAAGCTTCTCGCGCAGTTCGTCCAATGTCGCGGCTTGTGCCGCGGCCTCCCGGGCCAGAGCGATCTGGGCCGTATCGGGCACGTCGGCTGCGGCCTGAACAGGCCTGCTTTCCGGCGAAGGCGTTGCGGCGGCCGAGGGTTGCTGCCAGTTTTGCGAACGGCTTTGCTGGTTGGGCTGCTGCTGTGGCGGGCGAGGGCGCTCTGTGGCCTGCATGTCCGGTCGTGGCGCGGCAGGCGCACGCTGCGGTTCGGCAAAGCGGTCAATCGGCGTTTCCGAGAGCGGCATGTCAACGCCCGCTTCCGCATAGAAGCGGAGCAAGCCTTCCATATCCAGTATCTCGCGGCCATCAGTCATTTTGTACCTCAATAGATGAGGTGGCGAATTTTGACCGCGAATGCAAGAGCGCGCCGCGCTTTTCGCCATCAAACCGCCGACTAACACTACAGTTGCATTCTTCGTGATGCCGGTCTGCAACGAGCAATTTCCTGTGCTCCGGTGCTCACGTACCCAATAGTACGCTCCGCTCCGGTGCTCGAAAATCACTCGTTTCGCCACGGCCTGACGAATTTGCAACTGTAGTGCTAACCACCGGAAGCTTGCCGGAGAGGTGAAAACCAGCCCGGTCGCGACAAAAAATCCGGCGCTCTGATTTTAAACAATCGAAATTGACGTTTACGTTAAAGTAAATATGATTAAACGCAGTCAGACGCTGATTTTGGACAATTGGACGCATTTGCGACAGGGACTAACTCTGTAAGAGGTTAAGGCGAATGACGGGAACAGGTAAATCCAATCGGATGCCAATCATTACTGGCCAATGCGCTGGTTGATGGGTATTCGCAAGGGGATTATGCGTAAAAACAATTGGATGCATCATCTCGCTGTCGTAATGAGACGATGATGGCATACCGAACGGAGGGATGAATGTCCGAAGCCCCAGAACATGCGAACCAGGAGCTTCCCGAACGCGAGAGCATGGAATTTGACGTTGTGATCGTCGGCGCGGGTCCTGCGGGCCTTGCGGCGGCCATCCGTCTGAAGCAGGTCAATCCAGAGCTTTCTGTCGTGGTCCTTGAAAAGGGCGGGGAAGTCGGTGCGCATATCCTGTCTGGCGCGGTTGTCGATCCGGTGGGCATCGACCAGTTGCTGCCGGACTGGCGGGACGACGAGGGGCACCCTTTCAAGACGCCGGTGACGGACGATCATTTCCTGCTGCTCGGCCCTGCCGGTTCGGTGCGTTTGCCGAATTTCGCCATGCCGCCATTGATGAACAATCACGGCAATTACATCGTGTCGCTCGGCAATGTCTGCCGCTGGCTCGGTACGAAGGCGGAAGAACTTGGCGTCGAAATCTATCCGGGCTTTGCCGCAACCGAAGTGCTTTACAATGACGAAGGCGCGGTCATCGGTGTCGCCACTGGCGACATGGGCGTCGAGCGCGACGGCACGCATGGGCCGAACTATACGCGCGGCATGGCGCTGCTCGGCAAATATACGCTGATTGGTGAAGGCGCGCGCGGGTCGCTGGCCAAGCAGCTGATCTCGAAGTTCAGGCTTGATGAAGGCCGCGAGCCGGGCAAATACGGTATCGGCCTCAAGGAATTGTGGCAGGTCGATCCGTCCAAGCATAAGCCGGGTGTGGTGCAGCATTCGTTCGGCTGGCCGCTCGACATGAAGACCGGCGGCGGTTCGTTCCTCTATCATCTCGAAGACAATATGGTTGCGGTCGGCTTTGTGCTGCACCTCAACTACAAGAACCCGTATCTGTCGCCGTTTGAAGAATTCCAGCGTTTCAAGACGCATCCGGCGATCAAGGATGTTTTCGAAGGCGGCAAGCGCCTGTCCTATGGCGCCCGCGCGATTACCGAAGGCGGCTTCCAGTCGGTGCCGAAACTGTCCTTCCCGGGCGGCGCGCTGATCGGTTGCTCGGCAGGTTTCGTAAACGTGCCGCGCATCAAGGGCAGCCACAATGCGGTTCTGTCCGGCATTCTCGCCGCCGACAAGCTGGCGGAAGCCATTGCAGCCGGTCGCGCCAATGACGAACCGGTCGAGATCGAAAACAGCTGGCGTTCGAGCCTGATCGGCAAGGACCTGAAAAAGGTCCGCAACGTCAAGCCGCTGTGGTCGAAGTTTGGCACGGTGGTGGGCGTCGCTCTCGGCGGTCTCGATATGTGGACGAACCAGCTGTTCGGCTTCTCGTTCTTTGGCACGCTGAAGCATGGCAAGAACGACGCGCAGTCGCTCGAACCGGCGGCAAAGCACAAGAAGATCGACTATCCGAAGCCGGATGGTGTTTTAACCTTCGACCGTCTGTCGTCGGTGTTCCTGTCGAACACCAATCATGACGAGAATGAACCAATCCATCTGCAAGTCCGCGATATGCAGTTGCAGACGACGTCGGAACACGATGTTTTTGCAGGCCCATCGACGCGTTATTGCCCGGCAGGCGTTTATGAATGGGTGGACAAGGACGGCAACTCGGCTGCGGACCCAAGCGCCAAGGATGTTCGTTTCGTCATCAACGCGCAGAACTGCGTGCACTGCAAGACTTGCGACATCAAGGATCCGAACCAGAACATCAACTGGGTGCCGCCACAAGGCGGCGAAGGACCGGTCTATTTAAACATGTAATGCGAAAAAGGCGGTCTCGGACCGCCTTTTTTATTGCAGATGAATGACAGCTATGTCGTTTCGGGCAGAAAGATCGTGGCTTCCATGAAAGTCACGGCATTTCCCCGCAGAATAACGCGATCCTCGTTCAATTCGCAGTCGAGCCACCCTCCGCGTGCCGACGCCTGATAGGCCATGAGCTTGTCGCGTCCCAACCGTGAGGCCCAATAGGGCACAAGCGTGGCATGGATCGACCCTGTAACCGGGTCTTCTGGAATGCCTGCGCCCGGAACAAAATAGCGGGACACGAAGTCCGGCTTTGCATCGTCCGTTTCTTGCCCGGTCACAACAAGACCGACCGGGCCGAGAAGGGCAATTGCGGCGAGGTCCGGCACAAAACTCCGCACGGCATCGGCGCTGCCGAGATCGACAAAGAAGTTTTCAAAATTCCGAAAAATGTGGGCAGGCGGCTCGGCGAAGATATCGGCAATTTCGCGGGGCAAAGCGTCAATGGTTTCCGGCGACAGGCGGGGAATGTCTAGCCTGTAAATATCCGTTTCCCTCGACACACGCAGTTCTCCCACTCTGCTGTGGAAGACCAGCAGGGGGTCCGCCTTGGCCGTGGTGAACAAGACATGGGCTGTCGCAAGGGTAGCGTGACCACAGAAATCAACCTCATGCGCCGGGGCAAACCAGCGCAAATCCCATGCTCCATCGGGGCGAGGCTTGACGAAGGCGGTTTCGGCGAGGTTGTTCTCCTGCGCAATTGCCAGCATCAGTGCATCCGGTAGCCAATCGTCAAGGACGACAACGGCAGCGGGATTTCCGCCGAAAAGGCGATCGGTAAACGCATCGACCTGATACATCTGCATGAGGAGTTCCTTCTATTGCAGCATGACGGACTGCGTTTCCGGTTCGTCTTCGTCCGGGCGCACCGGGGCTGGGACCGAAAAGTCCAGCCGAACGGGCAGGTGATCCGACCCGGCATCTTCGCGGGCTGCAGCCCTGGGCGCAACAATATCCGGGCTTGTGAAAATCTGATCGATAGGCAGGCCGAGATAAGGCGCCAGCGACACCGGCAGGAAGGACGGGAACCAGCTTCCGCCAATGCCTGTCATATGTGCGGTCTTCGACGCGGCTTCGACCCGGCGAACGGCGTTGCTCCACGGCACGGCATTCAGATCACCCGCGATGATCGTCGGCCCAGCCAACTCCCTTAAGCCCGGCTCTATGAAGCCAAGCTGATAGGGCTGCCAGCGCGGCCATGGCCATGAAAAATGCAGCGAAGCTACGTTGACATGCGTGCCGCCGAGATCGACGGGGGCGATAGCGAGCACGCCATCACCGATGCAAACAGGTTGTGCGCCTTCAACGAAAGGACGGCGGGACAGTATACCCACGCCCCAAGTTCGGGGATCCTTACGGCAATGCAGGCGATAGGGATAAGTCCCTTGGAGAATATCGAGCCACTTCGTCCACTGCTCGCTGGCTTCCTGATAGGTGATGATGTCCGGCTTTTCGCGAGCGATCATTTGCAAGATGCGCTTTGGCTCCGGATTGTCCTCCCGCAGATTGATCTGAACGAGGCTATAGCGCGGCCCTGTTGCTTCGGCTGAGGTTGCGCCTGCCGTACCGCTGAGAAAATCACGCGCCATGCCGAGCGTGGTGCTGAGCGCCATGATGGCGAACAGCAGCAACATCGCACCTTCGCGCCGCATCTTGGTGAACAGCAGCGGCAGAGCCAGCACGATCATCAGAACCGCGAGATGTGCCCGAAAATGCGAAAACGAATCGAGCGCCGGATGGACCGCACCGAGAAATCCCAGCACGAGCGGGATGGATACCGCTACAGCGGCAAGCAGCAACAGGAAGGGGATATTCTCACGGCTCTTCGACATGAGATGCCTTTAGGGATGGATTACGGCGTGATGATGGAAGGAGGGCAGTAGGGGAATAAGGGAATAAGGGAATAGGGGAGTACGGGAGTATGTTGGTGCTGAGGCCGCATTCCCAAAGACCTACTCACCTATTCCCTTACTCCCCTACTGCCCTAACCTCACTGGAACGCCGTCTCGTAGAAGCTTCGAAGCTTGCGCGAATGCAGCCTTTCATCCGGCATGGCGGCGATCTTTTCCACCGCGCGGATACCGATGCGCAGATGCTGCGCCACCTGTCGCTTGTAGAACTCGGTCGCCATGCCCGGCAGCTTCAACTCGCCGTGCAGTGGCTTGTCCGAAACGCAGAGCAGGGTGCCGTAGGGTACGCGGAAGCGGAAGCCGTTGGCGGCGATGGTGGCCGATTCCATGTCGAGCGCAACGGCGCGTGCCTGCGAAAGACGCTGCACCGGGCCGCGCTGATCGCGCAGTTCCCAGTTGCGATTGTCGATGGTGGCAACGGTGCCGGTACGCATGATGCGCTTGAGATCATAGCCTTCGAGGCCGGTGATTTCTTCGACCGCTTCTTCCAGCGCGACCTGAATTTCCGCCAGCGCGGGCAGGGGAACCCAGACCGGCAGGTCGTCGTCGAGAACGTGATCCTCACGCATATAAGCGTGGGCCAGCACGTAATCGCCAAGCTGCTGGCTGTTGCGCAGGCCTGCGCAATGGCCGAGCATCAGCCATGCATGCGGACGCAGCACGGCAATATGGTCGGTGATTGTCTTGGCGTTGGAAGGTCCAACGCCGATATTCACCATGGTGATGCCGGAATGGTCGGAGCGCTGCAGGTGATAGGCTGGCATCTGCGGCAGGCGTCCCAATGGGGTGCCGCTGCTCGGCGCGGCTTCGCCCGCACGGGTAATGAGATTGCCCGGTTCCACGAACTGTTCGTAACCGCCGCCGCCCTGCGCCATCAAATCGCGGGCATAGGCGCAGAACTCATCCATGTAGAACTGGTAGTTAGTGAAGAGTACGAAGTTCTGGAAATGCGCCGGGCTGGTCGCCGTGTAGTGCGCCAGCCGGTGCAGCGAATAATCAATGCGCTGTGCCGTGAAGGGCGCAAGCGGCATCGGTTCGCCCGGCGCGGGTTCAAAGTCTGCATTGACGATCTTGTCGTCGGTGGCCGCCAGATCCGGCACGTCGAACAGATCGCGCAGCGGATGCTGGAAGGCGCTCGCGACCGAGGCCTCCACATAGGTGCCTTCCATGAAGGCAAAATGGATCGGGATCGGTGTGGACGATTCGCGCACCGTGACCGTCACGCCGTGATTGCGCATCAGCAGGCGGATTTGCTCGGTCAGATAATGGTCGAACAGGTCGGGACGGGTAATGGTGGCGGAATAATCGCCCGGCGTCGAAACATGGCCAAAAGCCAGACGCGAATCCACATGCGCGAAGCTCGACGTGGAAAGGCAAATCTCGGGGTAGAAGGCGCGGTATCGCTGGGCACGTATTTCCCCGCGCGCCACTTTCTCGAAAGCATTGCGCAGAAAACCCGTATTGCGCTCGTAAAGCTTTTGCAGCGCGGCAACCGCCGCGCTCGCATCGGTAAACACCTCCGGCTCGACCGGCGACGGCGTTTTGATTTCATTGAGAAATGATTGTTCGATTCGCTGTGTCATGGCTTAGTATAGCAGAGTCCATGACCATAAAATGAAGCAGATTATGCGGTACGTTGCAGGCTGACATAAAGCACCAGGCCGACGCCACTCATCTTGGTGTGCTCGCCGATTTGCATATAGGCGAAGGTTGCTGCCGGGCCGGTGAAAATCGCTGTGAATAGGAATACGCGCAGCGCGATTGCGGCACTGGAACGAATGGTTCTGGTCATGGCTGTTTCCCCGTCTTGACCTGCATGGAAGCCAGCGGGCCGAAGATCGTCTGGTCACGATAGCTATCGTGTTTCCTGTCTGCGAAGACGCCGGCGACAACCGCCAATCCGGCAATGAGCAGACAAACGATCGTCAGGCGCCTGAGCAACATGAAAGCCCCCAAAAGGTTCAAATCCGTCCTTGTTGTTGCCCAGTTTAGCGAGCGCGCCTGAACCGCAGCTGATACGGTCGTTCATGTGCGGTTCAAAAATATTGATGTTCCGTTAAATGCGCCGGATTGGTCTTGTGCCTGTCGAAATGGGTCTTATGTTTCCCATCATTGGAACGCGGGACGCTTCCCGCACAAATCTGCTGCACACACTCGAACGAGTTGGAGAAAGCCCATGGTTGAACAGATAAAGCCCATCGAGCTGTACTATTGGCCAACGCCGAATGGCGTCAAAATCAGCATCATGCTGGAGGAACTGGGCGTTCCTTACGAGGTCAAATATGTCAATATCGGCAAGGGCGACCAGTTCAAACCGGACTTCTTGAAGATTGCCCCAAACAACCGCATGCCAGCTATCATCGATCCTGAAGGTCCGGGCGGCGAACCGATCTCGGTTTTCGAATCCGGCGCTATTCTCCAATATCTTGGACGTAAGTTCGGTAAGTTTTACTCGACCGACGAACGCAAGCGCGTGGCCGTCGACGAATGGCTGATGTGGCAGATGGGCGGGCTGGGGCCGATGTCCGGGCAGGCGGGGCACTTCCGTCTCTATGCGCCGGAAAAGGTGCAGTATGGCATCGACCGCTATACCAATGAGGTCAACCGTCTTTATGGCGTGCTGAACCGTCAGCTCGAAGGCAAGGATTATATCACCGGCGAATATTCCATCGCGGATATGGCCAGTATCGGCTGGGTGAATGCTTTCAAGAACTACGAGCAGAACCTCGATGATTTCCCGAACGTGAAGCGCTGGCATGAAACCATGAACGCGCGTCCGGCCGTCGCGCGCGGTCTGCTTGTCGGTAAGGAAGAGCGCGAAAAATCCAATCTCGCTAACGACAAGGAAGCGCAGAAGATTCTCTTCGGCCAGAAAGCGCGCTAAACGCGGAATAAAAGGAAAGGGCGGCTATTCAGGCCGCCCTTTTCGTTTGGTGACTGTTGCCGCCGCGATTATTGGCGCGTCAGGCTTTCGCTCTTGCAGATCAGGCCGCCGAGTACGCATCCCGACAGCGATAGTGTGTTGCCCTTCACCGATGCCTTGCCCGTATAGGTCTTGCCTTCGTCGAGCTTGTTGACTTCGCCCTTATAGCTGCCACCCGTGCCGGACATGGTGCCGATAGACTTGCCCTTGTATTCGCCGGTCATGACCGTGCCGCAGAATTTGTTGCCGCCGCAGGACGCATAGCTGATGATGGTGCCGTTCGGGCGCTTCCAACTGCCCACAATGCCTTCCTCCGCAAGAGCGGGCGCGGCGAAACTGGCTGCAAGTGTCATTCCAAGAATCAGAGTGCGGATCATTCATTCCTCCCAAATGTGCGCCAGTCCCGCTCCATCGGGATATGGCGCAAACCGCTTCATTCATTTGCCGTGGTCGCCGTAACCGGGGCCTTTGCCTGATCGCAAAGCCTCGGATTGCGCCGGTTTTGCAAGACGACAGTGTTCTCCCCCAATCGCCATGACTTACGCAAACGTAAACGTAAACGAGATTTCGCAAGAGCGGAAGTGGAATTTTCACTCTCGCGGGAGCGTTGGTGAAGGGATTCTCTGCGCATGTGTAAACGTCGAGATGCACCAATCCGACGGACAGCGTTTGTCCTATGGTTATCATCCGGTTTCCATGCACCGAGCGGATTTGAATTGAATTTTTGGAAAAACCCAGCAATCCGCGAGGCTTGGATGTTTAACAAAATCCCAAGTTTACACCTTGTTGGGATTTTGTTGGTCAGACGTTAAGCATCTGGTTTAACGCGCATTTCAGCCCTGAGCTCTATTCTCGACATCATGAACGGAACGACAGAGACGGCGTTTTCAAAGCGGTAGCAACCGCCACGAAAGAAAGACCGGACGGTTCTCGGGATTTAACAGGGACAAAGAAAAATGGCACAGTTTCAGAGCTTTACGCAGCAGCAAAAGATCGCCTCGCAGGACCGCATTCTTCTGGAAATGGGCATGAAGTTTGCAATCGGTCGTGATTGCGAGATCGACGTGGTCGCAGCCCATAAGTGGCTCAACATCGCTGCCATTCGCGGCAACGAGAAGGCCGCCCGGATGCGCAATCAGGTGGCCGCCACAATGAGCAAGACTGAACTGGCCGCAGCCCTTCGCGATGCACGCGAATGGATGACCACGCACTGATACTGCGAAAGTCATGACCGGAAACAAAAGCCGCCTTCGAAGGCGGCTTTTTTGCATCAGCTCATGCCGAGATAGCGGCCCGGCTTGTGATTGATCGCGATGATGAGGTTCATCGCCACTGCGCCCAGCAGGGACAGCGCCATGTTCTGCCACGGGATGAAGAACAGTGATGCCAGCATGATCACCAGATCAAGGCCGAGCTGAAACCAGCCCGCCCGAATTTTATAAGCGTCCTGGAGATAGAGTGCCAGAATATTGACGCCGCCGACGCCGGAGCGGTGGCGGAAAAGTGCCAACACACCCATTCCCATCAAGGTGCCGCCCATCAGCGCTGCAAACAGCGGATTGACCGTGCTGAAATCGACGCTCTGCGGTATCAGCCATGCAAAACCGGATAACATGCCGACCGCAACGAAGGTGCGGATCGTGAATGGCCATCCCATGCGCCGGATGGCAAAATAATAGAACGGCAGGTTGATCAGGAAATAGAGCAGGCCGAAATTTGTGCCCGTCGCATATTGAATGAGAAGGGCGATACCGGCGGTGCTGCCGGTCATCAAAGTTGCATGACTGTAAAGATTGATACCGAGCGCGATAAACGACGTGCCAATGAGCATGGCCATCGCGTCTTCGTAGAGGCGATGACGGTCGTGGCTCATGGTATTGGGCACACCGGCAAGCGGAGCGGCGCTATCTGCGATATTGGCCACGTTCGGACTCCAGCAGCGAGAGCCGGGAAACCGGCTCAAAAGTCAAAAGCCGGATTGGGTCCGGCGCTCGTTTAACAGATGATTGCGCTGTGCCGATAGGGTCATTGTTGCGATGATCGTACACGAGCGTCAAGTCTTGGGAGACGCATGGAATATAGCAGTGCCAGAGCGCCTTGGCATCATTTGCAATATTGCTATTTTACGCCTGCCTTTATCGGCTCGCTACTTTTTATGGTCGGTTTGCTTTTGTTTTGTTTCGCGACGAATGCTGTCGAGAAAAGCGTCCACTTCGCGGGGCTCGCGTAAATGGCGCTTTATCAGGTGATTTGGGGCCTCTTCCATGAATTTCACGGCGCGAATCCGCCCATTTTTGCGATAATCGACCACCCATTTGATGAAATCCCAGTCAAAACGCTCCGGGCAGTCTAAGCCCATATCCGGTCGGGTGCGGCCATGATATTTCACGATGCGCCAGATGATCCGCCAGAGGCGACGAGCAGTTGAAATATCGAGAAAGATGAGCATGTCGGCCCGCGAGGCGCGATAGGCCATGGTATGGCTGTGATTGCCCTCAAAGACCCAGGCCTCACCGTCCGCCGCTTCCTTTGTCAGACGCGCGATTTCATCCAGCGAACGCATCACCCAGCCGGGCTGCCAGTAGATGGTGTCGATGTGGATGACCGGCAGGTCCAGCATCTGGCCCAGTTCCCGCGCCAGCGTTGATTTTCCTGAACCGGCGCCACCGATAATCATGATACGCTGTCGCATCGTCCACCGTCCTTAATGCAGTTTCTGCTTAAATAGAAAGGGGTCAATTTGATGACGTTACTATGTCGTTACTATGAAGGTGATAACCATAACGGGCCGAAAATGACCGTTAGAAAATTTGTATTGCCAGAGCCTGTAATATTAAGCAAACGATTGACAGTCAATTTTGCCAGGAGCAATGTTGGCGCGGAAAAGGAATGAACAGGAGCAACAGGTTGGGTCTGCGTTCTTCTTAATTCCGGCATATGCTGAGGAATATAGAATCCCTGCATATGCAATAGAGATTGGTCGGGAAGCATCAATCCGGTGTCTCGCGATCCAAGGGGCCGTATTCGATAGGGAGTGACGCAATGTCCATTCGAACCATCACAGCTTTGGCAGGCACCGCCATCATTATGGGTGCAGCGGCTTTTACCTTCTCGTCGCCTGCAAGCGCGTTGACGATGAAGGAATGTAGCACCAAGTATCAGGCCGCCAAAGACGCCGGAACGCTCGGCAATCTGAAGTGGAACGACTTCCGCAAAGCGCAGTGCGGCGACGACGATACCGCAGCTGCTCCGGCGGCACCTGCCGCAGCAGCGCCAGCCGCCAAGGCTGCAAAAACGGCAGCTCCTGCCGCTGATGACAGCGCCAAGGGCCTGACGATGAAGCAGTGCAGCGCCAAATATCAGGCTGCCAAGGACGCAGGCACAGATGGTGGCGTGAAGTGGAACGATTTCCGTAAGGCCGAATGCGGCGCTGGTGCCGATCCGGTTGCGCTCAGCACGGATGGCAATAGCGAACCTGCTGCACCAACCGTCGCGGCTCCAAAGGGCGTGAAGTTCCCAACTGCCGTTTCTGCGAAATATTCGAATGAATCGGCTGGCAAGGCGCGCATGCACACCTGCCTTGAGCAGTATCACGCATTGAAGGATGCCAATGCACTTGGCGGCCTGAAGTGGGTGCAGAAGGGCGGCGGCTATTACAGCCTTTGCAATGCACGCCTCAAGGGCAATTCCTGATCTAAGCAGTCTCCCGAAGTGGGAACCAGTTTCGGGAGACATGCGTAAAAACAAAAGCTTAAAATGTGTCGCGTGAATATGACTGAACGCGACACACTTTAAGAAAAAGGGGCCGTGAGGCCCTTTATTTTTGTCGTGAAAACCAGCCGGTCAGCGCAACACCGAGCCAGCCAAGAATCATCAGGCTTCCGCCTGTCGGCGCGGCAAGGGGAAACAGCCGATTGCCGGTGATATCGCGCATGAAAAGATCACCGCAGAAGAGTGCAAGGCCTACGACCAGAAGTGCGCCGCCGATCATGGCTGCGCGGCTTGCAGGTGCCAATAGGGCTAGCACGAGCAGGGCTGGCGCGTGCCCCAGAAGCAAAGGCGCTATGCTGCCTAAGTGGTTTTCCCCGCCATGGGCAGCACCTGCATAGGCAGCAATTGCCAGCGCGCCGCAAAGACCACCGAGCGTGCTGAAAAGAACGTTATAGGGTCTGCCATTCAATAAACTGGACATGATGGCTCGCTGTTCAAACGGTTTCGGTGCTTTTGACGGACTGGCGGGCATCTTCCAATGCGCCGGGCAGGGCGGCTTCGAAGACATCCAGCTGCTCTTCGATTCCCACGCTCACGCGAATGCAGCGGTCGAGAACCGGTGCGCCGGGCTTGCGCACGAAAACATCGCGCGCGATCAGTCCATTCATAATGGCGGAGGCGAAGGCTGCATCGCGTCCACAGTCAATAGCCACGAAATTGGTTGCCGAAGGGATGGCGCTCAAGCCATTGGCCGCGGCAATGGCAGCGATACGGTCGCGACCGGCATGGATTTTGCCGACAACGTCCTTGAGATAGGTCTGATCTTTCAGCGCTGCGATAGCTGCCGCCTGCGCGACACGGTTTACGGCGAAATGGTCGCGGATTTTGTCGAATGAGCGGATCGCTTCAGTGCTGCCGATAACATAACCGCAGCGAATGCCCGCCAAACCGTAAGCCTTGGAGAAGGTGTGCATGCGCAGAATATTTGGGCGATCTGTTTCGAAAGGTGGGAAGGCCGAATCTGGTCCGGTCTCGCAATAGGCTTCATCCAGAATGAGCATCGTCGTTTCCGGAACGCCATCGATGAATGACTGAATATCGGAGCCCTCGTGCCATGTCCCCATCGGGTTATCCGGGTTGGCCACATAGACGATGGCTGCATTCTCGCGCTTTGCAGCAGCGAGCAGGCCATCCAGATCCGATTTATCGTTGCGATAAGGCACCGTCACTAACGCGCCGCCATAACCTGCGACGTGATAATTGAAGGTCGGATAGCCGCCGAGTGAGTTGATGACCTTATCACCCTCTTGAACATACTGGCGAACGACCAGACCAAGTAGGGCGTCGACGCCAGCACCGGGCATGATATTCTCGGCTTTCAAGCCATGATGCGCGGCGATGGCATGGCGCAGTTCGTAATTTTCCGGGTCACCATATTTCCAGACCTCTGCAGCTTCGCGCTGCATCGCTTCGATCACCGAAGGTGCTGGGCCGAAACTACTCTCATTGGCACCAATGCGGGCCTTGAACGGTCTGCCACGCTGCAATTCCAGCGTTTCGGGGCCGACAAACGGCACGGTTGAAGGCAGCTTTTCCACAAGAGGCGTGAGGCGGGGTGATCCCATGGCGATATCCAGTCAGCTTTCCGTCAGGCAATGAAGGCGGCTCGGTCGGGCGAGATGGCCCGCAGCTGCTGCCGCATGGCCGTTCGTCCTCCCGATAATCAGGCATAGCAAGACCTGCCCGTCGGTTCCACCAGAATGGTGAGAAAGGCGTGTTTAGCGGTTCATTTGCTGGTTATGAAAATAGGTGATCAGGGTTGGCGGCATTCGTGATGTGGTCAACGCATCACTTTCATTTAGCTGAGAAAGCGCTGACGATCCCGGATTTTCAATCGGGTACTGTTGATGCGCGGTTTATTGCGATCAGCTGTGCGGCGTGTTCCGTCGTGTCGTTTTGACGAAGGCGATCGATAAAGGTTCGAGGTGCCATAGTAGGAAGGCAAGGGCCGCTTTTTCGGCCTGTGTTTTCAATCACTGGCCGGCAAAAGTATCAAGAACCCAATTTAGTCGACGCGGTGTGTGTTACCCGCGCTTGGGGTGCTTACCGCAAGGCAAAGACCGCAGAAGAATGCGTGGTCATAAGGACTGAGGAATTCGCACCGCTCCATTAAGGGGGTGGGTTTCGGCTTCCGAACAACAATGGCGGATGAAAATGGAGGCCGATGCGGAAAGTTCCGTGTCCAGTGCTGTCGCGAGAAGACGAACAGCATGCTTTAGAACGTTATATTACAAGTCTACGAAGGACTGCGCGGGTGTGGCAATAATTCGATCGCTTTTTCTTTACCAACGAATCGCGCCTCTTGGCGTAATCGAAATCAGGTGTGTCCCGATTTTTCTCCGTCAGCGTTCAGGAAGTTGGCCGGAAATCCCTAGTGAATCTCCAGCACTTTCACACAGGAATCGAGATCATGCGTAGCTAGATGCGCATATCGCATGGTCATTTGCAGTGTCTGATGACCGAGCCACATCTGCACACGGCGGATATCGATCCCACCGCGAACGAGGCGCGAAGCACAGGTATGGCGCAGAATATGCGGTACGACCTGATCGTCAGTGCCCAGGCCGACTTCCATCTTGGCTTCGTTCCAGATCTGGCGGAACCGAACCTGATTGAGCATCGAGAATGGGCCTTTGAGGCGCTCATGTGCGATCTTCGTTGCCTTTGCAGCACGGCGGGTGAGGGGAACGGTACGGCTTCTGTTGGATTTGGTGAGCCAGAAGGTGACGCGATGGTCCTGCAAATCGTTCCAGGTCAAACCGATGGCTTCGCCAAGACGGCAGCCCGAATCAACCAGAAATACGGCAAGACGGAAACTGTCTTCGCAGCGCGATTTAATTGCGGCGAACAGGCGCTTTTCTTCCTCATATTCGAGGAAACGGATGCGTCCGACCCGTTCTTTCTGTCGGACAAACTCCGGCAGACTATAGATATCCCCCATTTTATGCGCCTTTCGCAGCAGCTTGCTCAGCGCAGCCATCTTTCTGTTGATGGTTGCATTGCTGTTGCCGCGCTCACGGAGCGTGCCAATAAGGGAATCAAGCATTTCCTGATCGAAACCTGAAAAGCGTTCGCCCTTCAGAATTTCGTCAATCTCGCCGAGAAACGACCTTACATTATACTTGTGCGAGCCGTCATCCCACAGAATGTTTATATATTTTCCCGTCAACTCAGCGATGGAGAATTTCTCCACGAGGCGATGGTTTTGGCTTCTGTCGGATGCGTAGTTCAGATTGTAGTCGATGATTGGCGCGTATTTGTCACCAGAACCGACTTTGGTTTCCCCAATAGTTATCATTTTGCGCCCCCCGGCATTCTCCGGGCTGCACAACTAATGGAATAATTTAAGAAGCACAAGATAAGTAGGCTAATTTTATGCAGAGACATGGTGCGATCCTTGTTTAAGGCCCCCCGTTTGTCCCCATCTTTCTGTTTCTCGGTAATTCCCCTCATCGCCACCGGCCGAAATCCCCATTTCGAGGCGGGTGGTTTCACAACTCTGTGAACAACGATTCTACGATTGCAGACGCCAGCGGTTTCCCGCTGGCGCCTTTGGTTTCAAGCTCGATCTGATTAGAACGAACGCTGGAAACGGACCATGCCGCCGAAAGCGCTGTCGTTGTCTACGAGATCACGGTATTCGCCGCCGAACTTGGTGTACGAAATTTCCGGCGTGATCGTGAAGCCAGGAACGAGCTGGTAAGCTACGTTAGCCGTAACTGCAGTCTTGCCCCAGTCGTCGTGTGCGCC
>NZ_JABXGB010000023.1:0-94607 GCF_022627935.1 Ochrobactrum sp. C6C9
TTGCTGAAAACCCTTCTGGCAGAAACCTCACTCACCCAAAATGCCCTAAATCAATGGGACAGAGACGGCGCATACGGAGGGTACTCCAATCTGTGACCCATTAACAATCGCAGGTATCGCGTTGACGGCCGGTTCGACCGTCGCGAATACCATGGCGCAAAACAAGATCCAGAACGCCCGCGACGACGCGATGGCGGCGGAACGCATTCGTCAACGTTCGTTGGATAAAGAAGCTGCTGCGCTGAACACGCAGTCGCAAGATCGGTATCAGGACTTCAGTGGGCAGCAAGACGAAAAGGCGACGCAGCTCGGCGATTATTTCGCACAGCAACAGATCGAAGCGGGCGACGCCAATGCGCAGAACGCCGCAGAAATGGTCATGCCGCAGTCCGGGTCGAATATCGTCGTCCAGGAAGAAGCGAAGAAGCGCGGGGAAGCGCGCGATTTCACGAACCAGAACGCCAAAAATCTCGGCAATCTGCGCGCTTTCGGTGACGTGATCGGCGACATTGGCCGCAATCAGGCCCGTGACGCTTCGTTGATTGGCCAGATTGGCGGCTTCAAACAGGGTTCGTCAGGCGTTCTTCCCTATGAACTGGAAGCAGCGAACAGCGCCGGAAACGGGTTGAAGATGTTCGGCGACATTCTGAACCTTGGCGGCGGGTTAGCTGTCAACGCTGGCCTTAGCAAGGGAAACTACTTCCCGACCGCTCCTTCAACCCCAAGCGCCCTATCGGCGCCGAAACAGTCGAAAAGCCTGTACGACTTGTACGGCTCAAAAAAAGGCGCTTTCTGATGATCGAAAACGTATCAGCTTTGCAAAACCGACCATCAAAGGAATGGGCAATCCGGGCGATTGGTGCCTTTGCGGATATTCCGCTTTTAGATGATCCCAAAGAAGTTACCCGTTACGCAGCCTACGGCCTACGTTTGCTTCATATTGCAGCGTATGAGTTTCCAGATTTTGCCAACTCGGCATTTGACCTCGCCAACGAACTCAATACCGTGTTGTTGCAGGCAGCGCCCTATATTTGCGACACCGCGCCGAAGGATTTGAGCCGAGAGCGGATTTACGTTTGTCTCGGCGCTGCGGGGTCTTTGGTGCTTCCTTCAACGAATGAAAGGGAACAGCAGCTATTCTTGGCATGCTATCTCCGCGCTCGTCTGGACGCGCAGTTTCTCTGGAATGAAATTGCTGATCGCGGCGACACCTTGATGCGTAGTGCCGCAGAGGTGGACGCCAAGAAATGGGCTTTCTTGGGTAACTGCCAGCATCATTAAGGAGGTCCAGAATGCCCATTCGGAAAAATGGTTACTATAATAGTCCTGGGTTGGCACAAATTGGCGCCAATCTGGCGGATCTGTTTGCACCGCCAAGCGGGGCAGATGCCGCTGGATGGGCTGCAGCTAACGCCGAGAACGCGAAAGCGCGTCGCTTGTCTGATTTTTACACCAAAGCCTTAGACCCGAAAACTACACGTGAAGAGCTGGATCGTTATGGCGTCGGCGCAGGCAGCTTTAATCCGAGCCAGAGCTATTATTCCGTCGACCAGGGAAACGCGACGCAACGATACGGTTACGACCGTTCCTATCAATCATCGACCGAAAACAACGTTCGGGATAATGCGCGCGCAATTGAAGATCGAAAACTGCAAGAAGCCGGGGCACTCCAGCGACAGTACGCGCAGCCGGTGAAAGCTGCGGCAGGAGAAACCGTCTTTATCCCGAACCAAACGCAGGACGCTACCGGGTTTGCTCCAATACTGCATGGGGTGCAATCCTTGGACGAGCTACAAGCTGCTGTATTTAGAGGACTGACACCAGGACAACAGCAAGCCAAAGTTATGCACGATGTGCCAATTGAACAAATTGTCGGCCCAACCGGTAAGCCCCAGTTTGTCTCGCGCACCGATGCAATCGGTCAGCAGCCATATATTGCTCCGGTTACAACCGGTTTGGTGAATTACCAGACACAGGACGGCAAATCCGGGACCGCGATTTATGACCCTTCCGTGGGGTTCAAAGACACACAAACCGGAATAGCGCTGCCGCAAGGTGTTCGCACATTCACTGCGCAGTTATCAGGCGGAGCGAAAGAGACAGGCCTGGCAAAAACCACAGAAGCGGAAGATAAGAACGGTTATGCCGTTACAATGGCCGAAGGCGCGACAAATCAGATCCTAACTGCCTTTGATGAAGGGAAGCTTCCAAACGCTACTGATTTTCAAGCCTTACAGGCGATGCGGCTCCTGCCTATGGCAATGCAACCTGCAATCGTCTCGCAAATGTCCCCTGAGGGCCAAATATTTTATCAGAACGTGCGAACAGCCCTCCCCTATCAGCTGATGTCTCAGTCCGGACAGGCAGTCACCGAGCAGGAGTACGAAAGAAAAATGCTCGAACTCATCCCGGTGCCAGGTGAAAGCAAGGAAGTTACGACAGCCAAAAGACGTCAGTTCGAAACTTACATCAAGGCGGCGAAAGGCGTATCTGGGGACGCTTATAGTAAAATCCACGAGCGCGGAAACATCAAAGAGCCTCCCTCTTCACAAGAACCATTAACACCGCCAGCACCGTCCGGAAGTCGCCTGCGCTTTAACCCAGAAACAGGTGAGTTAGAATGATTGAAGTTGAACTTCCAGACGGCACCGTGGCTGAGTTTCCCGACGGGACGGCGCGAGACGTTATGCGCAATGCATTGCAAAAGCGCCTGGGAAACACCTCAAGAGCTGACAGCGCGCCAGAAATACGTGCAGATCCTAGTGATACATCCGCCCTTGGCGACGCTGCTAAAAGCTTTGCCAGCGGGTTACCACGTGGTGCCGCCGAAACCGTAATGCTACCCATTACGGCCCATAGGCTGGCCGACCAGGGATCTGGCTATCTGGCGGAAAAAGGAGACGACCTAGTTCGCACGATACTGGGTTTGCCTCCAGCTTCGGAAGAAAAACGCGCACAAGCGCGCGCCATTCGTGACGCGGGTTGGAGCGGTCAGTTAGACACGACTGTCAATAACGCCCAGGATGTCGTTCGTGAATATATGGATCAGAATTTGTATGCGCCAAAAACGCGCGCCGGACGTTTTGCGGAAACCGTCGGTGAGTTTGCTGTTCCGGGCGGCCTACCGTCCAAGGCAACCAAAGGGGCGACGGGCGTTGTGCGTAAAGGGCTGGAATACGGTAAAGACCTCCTTCAGAACGCTATTGTTCCGGGCGTCGCATCGGAAGCAGCCGGGCAAGTTACTGAGGGAACCGCGCTTGAACCTTGGGCCAGAGTTGCCGGCGCAGTCGCCGGAAACGCGGGTATGGCGGTTCAGCGCGCCAGCAACACCCCAGAAGCCGTCTTACGCCGGGCCGCAGGCGACGTAGACGCCATCGATTGGGACCGCGCTATAAATCTCCAGAACAATAGCACGGGCGTTCAACTGACCGGTCCTGAAGCAATTGCACAGGCACAAGGTGGTGGAACGGCTCTCCCCAATCTTCAGCGAATAGTCGAAGGCTCTATGGACGGCCAATCGCGTATGGGGCCGTTTTTCACTGGCAGGCCGGGTCAGGTCGATACAGCTGTGGGCAACGTGCTGGATCAGATATCCCCACAGAGTACCGCCCCTTCAACGCTTGGCCCGCGCGCCTCGAAAGCGGCGGACGCAGCAATTGACGGTGTGCGGCGAGATCTTAACAATCAGACGCGGCCGCTCTATCAGGCCGCCGAGGGTCAATTGATCCCGGATGGCGAGTTTCAGAAGATCGCGGCCGACCCACGCTTTACGGCGGGATTGCAACGCCTTCGGAATAATGCTGAGCTCGGTGCTGATTATGCAAAGTACCCTGATAATTCCGTCGCAGTTGTCGACGCCGTGACGAAAGACATGGCCGCGCTGGGAGAAGCTGGACGGGTCGCAGCCAATCCGCTCTATGGGCCAGAACTGGCCGCGAAACGCGAAGCGGGCAGTGCAGGCGCGCGCGATATCGCGCGGCAAGCAGTACCGGAATACGACGCTGCTCTTTCTCAGCAAGCAGCAACGCGTCGCGACGTACTGGACCCTCTGGAGCAAGGTCCGCTGGGAGCCATTAAGCAGGCTTCCGACACGACCAGTGTCGGGAATGCCGTTTTACCTTCCAATCCGCTTGCAGGGTCGCAGGATGAAATAGCCGACACCATTCGTCGGTTGATGGATCAGGATCCTGACGTCACGCGCTCGGTTGTCCGCCAAAATCTTGCCGATCGCTACAATAAAGCGGCCACTGAAACCCAGGAAGGCGTTCGCGAATTCTCAGGCGCTAAATTTCGCAAGGACATAGCGGGTAACGCGCAACGTGAGGAAGTATTGAATGCGGTGCTCCGGTCGATTGACCGCCCCGACGCGGGCGCGGCAATGCCCGAATTGCTGGACGTACTTCAAGCAACCGGCCGTCGCAAACCCATTGGCAGCGCGACAGAGTTCAACCGGGCGCTGAATGCGGATCTGGCCGCGGGCGGGGGACTGGTCGACACGTTCGTTCGGCGACCGAAAGACATTGTGGCCAGCTTAATCCAGAACACGGGCGACACTGTTTCACGCGCAAGGTTAAGCCGAAATATCAGTACGCTGGCCGATATGTTCATCGACCCTCAGTCGGTCGAGCTTATCCGCGATGCGATGGGCCGCCGTTTCCCTGTCGAATACGGTCGTGCCGCAGCTCTTTCGGCGGCGCAAACTGCACCAATCGTCGGCAACGCGATGCCATAACAACGGTCCAAACGAACTGAAACGCCGCCCGGTTCTGCTCTGGGCGGCGTTTTCAAATCAGACTTCGGCGCAATCGACCAGCGGCTTTGAAATATCCGAGAACGTAAACTCTCCAAAATTTGACATACATGTAGGTCGACAACAGACCAACAAGGCTAATCCCGAAAGCTACTCCGTAGGCGTCAGGATCTCCCATGACAGCTTGAAATCCAGCAAATATAGGCGCGATAAATAACATCAGAGCGAACGGCGTCGACACAATCAGCCAAAAGACAATCTGGATCTGGAGCGTTCGCGCCTTTCGTCTCAATCGTTGCTTTTCAGCGAGCGAAACAACTGGCGGGGCCTTGCCAGATCTTGCCTGGGCGACCGGATCGCCTCGCAGTTCCAGGATCAAGTCTTTCAGTGAAAGCCCTACAGAGGCGGCCATGGCTTCCGCACGCGCTAACGCCGCGCTTCGTTCGCCCTCTGTCGCGCCGTGCGCGGCGAGCGTGATAACCTTGAAAAAGCGGTCGATGTTCAGCTTTCGAATATTCTCATCAGCCCGGTAAGTCATATCCATCTAATCCAGTTGGTACCATTTTGAATAGCATACTTCGAACGTGCTATCTCATTGCTTTTCGAGCGCACCGGGTTGGCGACAGCATCCAGCATATCTCGGACAATTTCTGTACGTGAGAACAATATTTTCGGATAGAGAAGAAGTGATGTAAAGATCAAGGAACTACGAGTGAATTTTCTGCTTCGAACATCAACGGACAGCCACTTCGCTGGTGAGCATTTTACATGATATTATTCCTCGAAGAATCATTCTTCGCTTCAAAATGGTCCAAATGGCAGCCCCAGAACGCCCTAAAATATATCACATAGTGCACGTCGATAACCTGCAATCGATAATTTCAGACGGGTTCCTTTGGCCGGACGCTGTCATGGTTAAGCGACAGCCTCCCGCAGCAATTGGAAATGGCGAAATAAAGGCGGATCGTTTGGTTCTGCCCGTTGCGTGCCATGCCGGAACATGCGTGGGTGATTATGTGCCGTTTTATCTGTGTCCGCGATCAGTGATGTTGTATGTAATTTCTCGTAAAAATCCCCGAAATGTCGCTTACCGTGAGGGCCAGGGTCCAATTATTCACCTTGTGGCAGATCTGCACGAGGCTGTGGAGTGGGCGGAACAAAATGACAAGCGTTGGGCTTTTACTGATATTAATGCTGCAAACAGAGCAGCCGACTTCTTTGGCGATATTGAGGACTTAGATCAGTTGAATTGGGACGCAATCCGTTCTACGCAGTGGAGAGATTGCAGAGATCATAAAATGGCTGAGTTTCTTATGCATGATGGGTTCCCGTGGGAGTTGGTTCGAGGAATTGCAGTGCATTCTGAAGCTATCGGGGCACGCGTGATGGCAGCGTTCGGTGACGCAGCACACCGACCACCGGTGAAAGTTAAAGCAGACTGGTATTATTGAGGGAGTGGCATCAAATGATAAATTTCACTACCGGCGATATACTTAATGCTGACGTTGAAGCGTTGGTGAACACGGTCAATTGTGTTGGGATAATGGGCCGTGGCATTGCTTTGCAGTTCAAAAACGCTTTCCCAGAGAATTTCGAAGCATACCAGAAAGCGTGCGCTCTGGAGCAAGTGCAGCCTGGTCGCATGTTCGTTTACAAAACCAATGCGCTTACAAATCCTCACTATATAATTAACTTCCCGACCAAACGTCATTGGAAGGGAAAGAGCCGGATGGAAGACATCGAGAGCGGCCTAGTTGCGCTCGTTGCAGCCATCCGGGAGCGGAATATTGGGTCCATTGCAATTCCTCCATTGGGTAGCGGATTGGGTGGCCTCGATTGGAATGACGTGAAACCACGAATTATTGATGCGTTTAGTGCCTTACCTCAGGTTAACGTCAAAATTTACGAACCTACAGTTGCTCCCGTTGCAACGCGCTCTCGAGACGTTCCGAAAATGACAACTGGACGAGCAGCGCTCGTTACGTTGATGGATCGATATCTTCAGGGCTTGATGGACCCTCTAGTGACCTTAATTGAAGTGCATAAGCTTATGTATTTCATGCAAGAAGCAGGTGAACCGTTGAGGCTAAAATACGCTAAGGCGCCGTATGGTCCTTACGCGGAAAACCTTCGGCACGTTTTAAAAGATATTGAAGGGCACCTTGTGTCGGGTTACGCAGATGGTGGCGACGCACCGTCGAAACAGCTCGAACTGGTTCCCGGTGCAGTAAAAGAAGCGTCTCGTTTTCTGCAAGACAATCCCGAAACGACGCATCGTTTCGACAAAGTAGCTGCGCTAGTCGACGGTTTTGAAACGCCGTTCGGCCTTGAACTTTTGGCAACTGTTCATTGGGTCGCCAATCGCGAGGATGCCCAAACACCCGAAGAAGCAAAAAGTCGAGTTTACGCATGGAACGAACGTAAGAAACAATTTTCTCCAAGGCAGATCGCCATCGCGTACGACACCCTTCGTAAGCATGGATGGCTTCATGCTGCGTAATGCTGCGATAGTTCGCCCGAAGTAGGATGAATTTCTTCAATTGTTAACGTTTTTATCACCATAACACCTTGGCTTTCGCTTCCACGTTTGGGGTAAAAAGGGCTAGCATTATGGCGATGAATTCCACTATTGAATGGACCGACCATACGTTTAATCCATGGACCGGTTGCACCAACATTAGCCCGGGCTGCGACAATTGCTATGCTGAAGCTTGGTCAAAACGGTCAGGCCACGTGAAATGGGGCAATTCGCCTCGGAAGCGCACAACCGAAGCCTATTGGAAAGCCCCGCACATCTGGCAACAGAAAGCAGCAGCTTTTGCAGCACAGCACGCCCGGCGCCAACGTGTTTTTTGCGCTTCGTTGGCCGATGTGTTCGACAATCAAGTAGACCCCAGCTGGCGGACCGACCTTTTCCAGGTAATTCGCGATACGCCTTCGCTTGACTGGCAGCTTTTGACAAAGCGCCCTCAGAACATAAGAAAGATGCTGCCCGAAGACTGGGGTACAGCGGGCTACCCAAACGTTTGGCTTGGATTTACCGCGGAAGATCAAATTCGTTTTGACCAGCGAAAGCGTTTTCTCGCGGAAATTCCTGCGGCTGTATGGTTTGTTTCTTATGAGCCGGCTATTGGCCCGCTCCGTATTGCAGAGAGCGATCCTAAGCCACATTGGCTGATCTCGGGCGGCGAGAGCGGCCACAACGCCCGCCCCATGAATTGTCAATGGGCCAGAGATATCGTCGAGGACTGCGACAAATTTGGCATCGCTGCTTTTCATAAACAGTGGGGAGCGTACGGTAATAACCCAATGGTTTCTGAGCAAGGAAAGGCCGTCGCCGACGTCAAACTCGCGGATCCTTACGGAAAGGGTGGCGGCCTGCTCGACGGTAGATTGGTCCGAGAGTTTCCGAAAACGCGAGCGGCACTTGTCCACGCCGCGTAGACATTGTTAGAATTCGGACAAATGTTTCTATAGCTTTAATTCTTGGGGGAGAGCCGCTATAGCTGAGTTTGATTGGAGTAAAGGTAAACCACCGCCGCTGAAAGCGCATAGTGGCGCCAAGTTGAAACTCATTGAGCACTATCTCAGTTCGTACTTCGACGCAGTGGTGAGAAATCCTACAATTGAACGCTTACGCATCACATTGGTCGATGGATTTTGCGGAGGGGGCGCATTCGATCTAAAGGGAGAACGTGTCGACGGAACGCCGTTTCTTCTACTCCAAGCGGTCGAAAACGCTGAAAAACGCCTCAACCAAAATAAAGATAAGAAGCTGACAATAGACGCTCAATTTCACTTTGTTGACGTCAAGAAAAGCGCAATAGAACATCTCAGAGAAGAGCTCGCCAAGCGCGGTTATTTAAACCGAATTGGAAAAGACATCTTTCTACATAATGGAATGTTCGAAAAAGTCGTTGGTCAAATTCAGAATTCAATTGCTGAGCGCACTCGCAGAGGTGCGGGTCGATCCCTCTTTCTTCTCGATCAGAAGGGATACACCGCTGCCCCTCTCGACGCCATCCGATCCATTTTCCACCAATTTGAACGAGCTGAGTGTATTCTCACATTCGCGGTTGACTGGCTTATAGATTACATGAGCGAGCGTCCGGAATGGGCTGCGGGGGTGTCAAAGCTCCAACTTTCGGCCGATCAAATCAAAGAAGTCCTTGATTTGAAGAATGCGGGCGCCAATCGATACGCAATTCAGCATCTTCTACTCGATCACCTGCAACAGAGCACGAACGCGCAATTTGCAACGCCCTTCTTTATTAGGAGCCAAGAAGCAAAAAAGAACCTATGGTTAGTGCACCTCTCGCAACACGCGAAAGCACGAAACGTAATGGTAGACAGCCATTGGGCTGTAAAGAACCACTCGATCCATCAGGGGTACGGTGGGTTGGAAATTAATGGTTTCGATCCACGGTACGATCCAAGCCGCACGCCAGATTTCATGTTCGCCGAGCACGAACGCCAGATTATGCACAATCGCCTTCAAACAGACATTGCTCGCCGGATACGGGACACGTACGGACACGACCCTGTTCACTACGGAACGTTCATAAACGCCATAGCTAACGAGACGCCAGCTCGGCTATCCGACATAGACAACGTAATATCCGCGCTGGCGGTAGAGCGTGAAATTCAAATAAGAAACCAGAACGGAAACGAGAAGCGAGTTCTGAAACCCGCTCTTTCAGATCACATCATGGTCAGCCGGCAAGATCGGTTTTCGTTTCATATTCGATAGCGCAACAGAATGCGAAAAATTGTGGATAAATGACCGATTGAAACCGATGTTGGTATATATGTTGGTATCTGAGAAACGGGACCGACATTATTCCCTTTAATAACAATACCTTACATGTGAAATTATATGCCCTCTGGGGCACCAATATTTTCACGGTTGGAGCAAAACGCTCGCCGTTCACAATGACAAGATTACACTTTCCTCAAAATTCAGAACCGCCGCAGACTGATATCTCTAATGTCATCTCAATCAGACGATTGAGACGCTTGCCACTTTTTCAAAGCAATAAATAGTTTATTTATCACCGATCAGAATATTCATAAAAATTCATATCAGCAACGTTCGTTTACAAATCAGCCGTAAACAGGACAATCTATAGATATATATTTGAATTACTGAAAACATTGAGGATACTGATTATGAGAAAAATCTTTGCTGCGGCAATCGCGCTTTCCTTTATTTCCGCGCCGGCTGCATTTGCTGCTCCAAGCCACATCTCCTCGGGCTTGGTTCATCAAGTCAAAGCGGAGAAAAAGGCGAAAGCGAAAAAGCCATCCCCCAAAAGGCATGTGAAAAAGCCGGTAAAGAAGCCCATCAAAAAGCCAACACGGCATTAAAACCAAACAGAAATTCGCGTTTTAAATCTATTTCACGGCCAAATCTTATCGATCTTCATCCCGATTGGTAAGATTTGGCTCTGAGACCGCTACCGTTACAAAGAGATAGCGGCTCGAAGATCAGGCGGACGGGCTCAGTTTCCCTTCCCGCCGCGATAGATATTTACGCCGAGTTCGCGGATTTTCTTGCGCAGCGTATTGCGGTTGAGACCGAGCAGGTCCGCCGCCTTGATTTGGTTGCCGCGCGTTGCCGTCAGGCAAGCCAGAATCAGGGGATATTCGAGTTCGGCCAGCACACGGTGATAAAGCCCCGGCGGCGGCAGATCGGCACCGAACGAAGCGAAATAACGCTGCATGTTTTGCTCGACGGCTTGCGAAATCGTGATGTTTTCCGCATCACCTGCCACTGCCGGAATGCTGTCGGGCTTCGACATTTCCGCCTTCAGCTCGGTTTCGATGATTTCCGGCGAAATCTCTTCCTGCGGATAGAGCGCGGCTAGCCTGCGCACCAGATTTTCCAGTTCGCGCACATTGCCCGGCCATGGATAGCGTCGCATCATGTCGAGACCGGCATTGGTAATGCGCTTTTCAGGCAAGCCCTCTTCGGCGGCGCGCTTGAAGAAATGGCGCACAAGATCAGGCACGTCCTCGCTGCGCTCACGCAACGGCGGCAGCCGCAGCGGCACCACATTAAGCCGGTAATAAAGATCCTCGCGGAAAAGACCCTGCGCGATCAGCTGGCGCAAATCCTTGTTGGTCGCTGCCACGATGCGCACATCGGTCTTGATCGGCGTACGCCCGCCGACGGTCATGTATTCGCCCTGCTGCAACACGCGAAGCAGACGCGTTTGGGCTTCCATCGGCATATCGCCAATTTCATCAAGAAAAAGCGTACCGCCATTGGCCTGCTCGAAGCGACCACTGGACCGATTCTGCGCGCCGGTGAAAGCGCCCTTCTCGTGGCCGAACAGTTCGGACTCGATCAGATCACGCGGGATCGCCGCCATATTGATAGCAACGAATGGTCCTTTGCGGCGACGGCCATATTCATGCAAGGCGCTTGCGACCAGCTCCTTGCCGGTGCCGGATTCGCCCGTGACCATCATGGTGAGGTCCGTCTGCATCATACGCGCCAGAACGCGGTAGATTTCTTGCATGGCGGGCGAACGGCCGACAAGAGGCATGTTCTCGCCCGGCTCGTCGTGCATCACCGAAGCCGGCTTATGTTTTGGTTCAGACAGCGCGCGTCCGACAATATTGATCAGTTCCGTCAGGTCGAACGGTTTTGGCAGATATTCATAAGCGCCCGCTTCCGAGGCGCGAATGGCCGTCATGAAGGTGTTCTGGGCGCTCATCACCACAATCGGCAATTCCGGCCGCATCTTCTTGATGCGCGGCAGAAGGTCGAAGGCGTTTTCGTCCGGCATCATGACATCGGTAATCACCAGATCGCCGTCGCCTGCCGCCACCCAACGCCAAAGCGAAGCGGCGTTCGAAGTGACCCGCACATCGTAACCGGCCCGGGAAAGCGCCTGATTGAGCACAGTGCGGATCGCCGCATCGTCATCCGCCACCAATACGGTTCCCGTCGGGCGTCCTGCTATCATGCGTCGTCTCCGGTATAATCAGTCGTGAGTTTGCGCGCTGGCGAAGCAATATCCGAGCTTTTCCAGGCAGGCATGAGAATGCGGAAAGTGGTGCGCGAGGGATGGCTGTCGCATTCGATAATGCCGCCGTGATCGCCGATGATTTTCGCCACTAGTGCCAGTCCAAGGCCGGACCCGTTGGTTTTGGTCGTCACAAACGGATCGAAGAGATGCGGCAGCATATCCTGCGGCACTCCGGGCCCATTGTCGTGCACGCAGAATTCCAGCGGCAGCGCAACGCGGTCGCGTGCGCCCGGCACCTGAAGCCGGATACCGGGACGGTACGCCGTCGAGAGAAGGATTTCTCCGTGGTCGCGGTCGCCAATGGCCTCAGAGGCGTTCTTCACCAGATTGAGAAACACCTGCACAAGCTGGTCGCGATTGGCGAAAACCGGCGGCAGTGAGGGATCGTAATCTTCCGAGAAGCGAATATGCCGCGCAAACCCGTTGCGGGCCACGGCCTTTACATGGTCCAGAACCGCGTGAATATTCACAGCTGTGCGCTCGATGGGGCGTTCGTCAGAGAAAACCTCCATCCGGTCCACGAGCGATACGATACGGTCGGTTTCATCGGTAATGAGTCGCGCCAGCGCGCGATCCTCGTCGCCCACCACCTGTTCAAGCAACTGCGCCGCACCGCGAATGCCCGATAGCGGGTTCTTGATTTCATGCGCCAGCATCGAGGCCAACCCGGTCACTGAACGCGCAGCGCCGCGATGGGTCATCTGGCGGTCGATCTTTTCCGCCATGGTCTTTTCCTTGAAAAGAATGACCACGGCACCCTGCATTTCAACAACGGGCGCGACATAGAGATCGACAATGCGTTCCGCACCAAGACGCGGCGAAGAAATATCGACGCGATATTCATTGACCGGCATCTGGCTAGCGCGAACCTGATCGATAAGCGCCAGAAGCGGGCTGCCAAACGGCAGAAAACTTTCCAGCCGGTTGCGCGCCAATATGGACGAACCCGAGCGGAAGAACTGCTCGCCGTCCAGATTGGCATAAACGATGTGATTGTCAGGCCCAACCATAATGACCGGCTGGCTGATCGCATCCAGTATGACCGACGGGATGCTACCCTTTTCATCTCTTTCGCGCATCAGGCGACCTTTCTGAACGCCGATTTCAACTCTGGCGCATCCGTCGTCCGCGCCGCGAAAATCCGGCGCAGCACTTCCACCACCTTTGCGGGATCGGTCAGCGTCATCACTTCCGCCTTGTCTGCTGAGGTCGAACACTCTCCAGCGTGACGATCCAGATACCAGCCAAGATGCTTGCGCGCATGGCGAATACCCGTTTTGCTACCATAATGGTCGAGCATATCTTCGTAATGCATTATAATATAATCGATAATCCCTGTTCCATCTTGAGACGACAAGGCACTGCCCGCGATCGAGCCCGGCAACCATGGCTGCCCATAGGTAGCGCGCCCGACCATCACCGCGTCGGCACCCGACCGGCGGCGAATCTCTTCCGCATCTTCACGCGACGTCACATCGCCATTGGCGACGAGCGGAATTTTCACCGCATCGCGTACGGCGCGAATGGCGTCCCAGTCGGCATGACCTTCATAGAACTGGCAGCGGGTGCGGCCATGCACCGTCACCATCGCAATACCGGCATCCTCGGCCCGTTTGGCCAGTTCCGGAGCATTGATGCTGTTTTCGTCCCAGCCAAGCCGCATTTTCAATGTGACCGGCACGTTGACCGCTGCCACTGTTGCTTCGACAAGCGTCATGGCGTGATCCAGATCGCGCATCAGCGCCGACCCGGAATAGCCGCCTGTCACCTTCTTGGCCGGACAGCCCATATTGATATCGATGATATCGGCGCCCTCGCCTTCGGCAATCCTGGCCGCCTCGCCCATCCAATGCGCTTCACGCCCGGCAAGCTGAACCACATGCGTGCCCAAACCTTCGCCCGACAGGCGCAGCAGGCTTTCCTTGTGACGATTGCAGAGTTCCGCGCTGGCCACCATTTCCGAAACGACCATACCCGCTCCGGCGGCGGCAGCACGCTTGCGAAACGGCAGATCGGAGACGCCTGACATCGGCGCCAGAAAAACGCGATTCTTGAGCACCACGCCGCGGATATCCAAGGGCTGATCGAGAGAAGTCACCAACAAATGCCTATTTCATGTGCATGATGCATAACGCACACACTTTAATCAGTTCATCTTTTGAACGCAAGGAAAAGCGCATAGATTAAGCGATAAATCAATTGCAGTCTGGCATTTGTCGATGCAAGGCATTATTCGGCTTCAAAGCGATCCGTTTTGGCAAAGGCAAAGATCATTCCGAAAACAGCAGCGGTCATTGTGGCAGCCGGCCGGGGCGAACGGGCGGGGCAAAGCGTCGAAGGGCCGAAGCAATATCGGCGCATCGGCGGCGAAGCCGTGCTCGCGCGCACCTTGCGCGCCTTTACCGACTGCACATTGGTCGACGAGATCGTCGTCGTCATTCATCCAGACGATCTCGCGCTTTATGAACGCGCCATACCAGAAAGCCACAAAGATGCGATCGTCGTCACCGGCGGCCCCACACGGCAGGAATCCACACGGCTGGGCCTCCTCGCCCTCAAGGACCACGCGCCGGATTATGTGATGATCCATGACGGCGTGCGCCCCTTCATCACGCAAGCACTGCTCGAACGCATCGTCGGCAATCTGACGCCGGAAGAAGGCGTCCTCCCCGCGCTGGCCGTTTCGGACACGCTGAAACAATCCGCCATCGATGGCACGGTCAAGACCACCGTTCCCCGCGCCGGTCTGTTCGCGGCACAGACCCCGCAGACATTTCCCTATGCGCCTATTCTCGAAGCGCATGAAAAAGCCTTCGCCATTCGTCGCACCGATTTCACCGACGACGCCGCCATCGCCGAATGGCAGGGCCTCGCCGTGCGCATCATCGAAGGCTCGGCTGACAATACAAAGCTTACCTGGGCAAAGGACATTGAAATGGCAGACAAGCGCCTGCGGCAAGACCATGCCGCCTTTCCGGATATTCGCACGGGCAATGGCTATGACGTCCATTCCTTCGAACCGGGCGACCATGTCACGCTATGCGGCGTGAAAATTCCGCATGAAGCAAAGCTCAACGGCCATTCTGACGCCGATGTGGCGCTCCACGCCGTGACCGACGCCCTGCTCGCCACGCGCGGCGCAGGCGATATCGGCACGCATTTTCCGCCATCGGATCCACAATGGAAGGGCGCGGCCTCGCGCATCTTCATCGAGCACGCCGCCAAAATCGTTCGTGAGGCTGGCGGGCGCATCGCCAATGTCGATGTGACGCTGATCAGCGAAGCGCCGAAGATCGGACCGCATCGCGCCGCCATGACGGAAGCGCTCTGCGATATGCTCGGCATTGCCGCCGACCGCGTTTCCATCAAGGCAACCACCAACGAAAAGCTTGGCTTCGTCGGCCGCCGCGAAGGCATTGCAGCCATCGCCACCGCCACCGTCATTTATCCCGGCGAGGTGCCGGAATGAGCGAACTCGTCGCAGAGAAGGAAGCCATCGCGCTGCTGGACGCCTGCCGCAAGGCCGGCCTGATGATTGCGACCGCAGAATCCTGCACCGGCGGCCTGATTGCCGGTGCATTGACCGATATTGCCGGTTCGTCCGATGTGGTGGATCGCGGTTTCATCACCTATTCCAATGAGGCCAAGCACGACATGATCGGCGTGCCAATGGAGCTGATCAACCGCGTCGGCGCTGTCTCAAAAGAAGTGGCGATTGCCATGGCCGAAGGCGCGCTGAAGCACTCGCGGGCGGGCATCAGCATCGCGGTGACCGGCGTTGCCGGTCCGGGCGGTGGCTCAGACGAAAAGCCCGTCGGGCTCGTCCATATCGCCTCCGCACGCAACGGCCAGCCAACGCTGCATCGGGAATGCCGTTTCGGCCCGAAAAGCCGTGCTGAAATTCGCCATGCAACGGTTCTTGCCGCGCTGGAACTGGTGCTGACAAATTTGCGCAAGGCATAACGCTCACGCATGTACTTTCCGCCCTGCCGCCCTATCCTCTACTTATCAGTTTAAGATGAGGAGCATAGGCAATGCGGTTCAAAGGCAAAGTGGCCATTGTTACGGGCGGGGCAAGCGGTATTGGGGAAGCGACGGTCCGGGCTTTTGTGCGCGAAGGCGCCAACGTTATCATTGCCGATTATGCCGACCACGGCCAGCAACTGGCCGATGAACTTGCCGGTGAACACCAGCAGGCCATTTTCATCAAGACAGACGTGACAAAAACCAAAGCTGTTCAGGAGCTTATCGCCCGAACAGTGGAAAATTACGGTCGTCTCGACATCATGTTCGCCAATGCCGGTATTGCTGCGGACGGACCAATCGACGAACTTGACGAAAGCGCCTGGCAGAAGACCATCGATATCAATCTGACCGGCGTTTATCTCTGTGATAAATACGCAATCGACCAGATGCGGTCGCAAGGCGGCGGCGTCATCGTCAATTGCGGATCGATCCACAGCCATGTCGGCAAGTCTGGCGTGACCGCCTATGCCGCGGCAAAAGGCGGTGTGAAACTGCTGACCCAGACACTGGCTATCGATTATGGTACGCAGAATATCCGCGTAAATGCCGTTTGCCCGGGCTATATCGACACACCACTTCTGAAAGATATTCCCGACGACAAGAAGGACGCTCTGGTTGCCCTGCACCCGATGGGTCGCCTTGGCCGGGCCGAGGAAGTGGCAAGCGCTGTGCTCTTCCTCGCCAGCGACGAGTCCTCATTCATCACCGGGTCTTCGCTAATGGTCGATGGCGGTTATACGGCACAGTAAAAAGCTGTTTGATTATAGGCCGTAAATCTGGTCGGCGCGCTTTTCGAAGGCTTCGGAGAATTTCTTGAAGGCCAGATCGAACATCGTCCCCATCAGCAAGCCGAGTGTGCGGCTCTTGAATTCATAGTCGATGAAGAATTCGACATCGCAATAAGCCGCATCCTCGGCAGGTTTGAACGTCCAGCGATTGTCGAGATAGCGGAACGGGCCATCGAGATATTTGACGTCGATGACATTCTCGTCCGGTTTCAGCAGGACCTGACTGGTGAAGGTTTCGCGGATGAGCTTGTAGCCGACCGTCATATCGGCAATCAGCAGCGCCTTGCCGTCGCGCTCCTTGCGGGAGCGGATCGACAAGGCTTCGCACATGGGCAGAAATTCCGGGTATTTCTCGACATCCGCCACGAGTGCGAACATCTGATCGGCCCGGTGATGCACCCGTCTGACGGTCGTAAACTGCGGCATGTCTACTTATGACCGGTTGGCAATCTGCGCTTCGCGGGCGGCCTTGAGCTTTGCAAAATCGTCGCCAGCGTGATGCGAAGAACGCGTCAGCGGGCTGGAAGCGACGAGCAGGAAGCCCTTGGTCTTGCCGATGGTTTCGAACGACTTGAATTCGTCCGGCGTCACGAAACGGATGACCGGATGATGCTTGCGCGTCGGCTGCAGATACTGACCAATGGTCATAAAATCCACGTCAGCCGAACGAAGATCGTCCATCAGCTGCAAGATTTCATTCCGCTCTTCGCCGAGACCGACCATGATGCCCGACTTGGTGAAAATGGTCGGATCGAGTTCCTTGACGCGTTGCAACAGGCGGATGGAGTGGAAATAACGCGCGCCGGGGCGAACCTTCAGGTAGCGCGACGGCACGGTTTCCAGATTGTGATTGAACACATCCGGGCGGGCCTTGACCACGATTTCCAATGCGCCTTCCTTGCGCAGGAAGTCCGGCGTCAGAATCTCGATGGTGGTGGCCGGCGTTGCCGCACGAATGGCGCGAATGACCTCGGCAAAATGCTGCGCGCCGCCGTCTGCCAGATCGTCACGGTCTACCGAGGTGATCACCACATGGGTCAGACCCATCTGCTTGACGGCCTTGGCGACATTTTCCGGCTCGTTGGGATCGAGCGGCGTCGGGATACCGGTCGAAACATTACAGAACGCGCAGGCGCGTGTGCAGATTTCGCCCATGATCATGAAGGTCGCGTGCTTCTTTTCCCAGCACTCGCCGATATTGGGGCAGCCAGCTTCTTCACAGACGGTCACGAGCTTGTTGGAACGCACAATCTCGCGCGTTTCGCTATAGCCGCGCGAGACCGGAGCCTTGACGCGAATCCAGTCGGGCTTTTTCAGGACTTCATTGTCCGGGCGGTGCGCCTTTTCCGGGTGCCGCAGACGTCCGCTCTGGTTGACCGTATTGAGAACTGTAACCATGCTGTTTCCTGCCTATCCAGAGCATGTTCCAAAAGAAAAGTGGAACGCTCCTTAATTCGGTCCGGTCCTAAGCCCTGACCACAGACCTGTCAACTTGGACCATTTGCTACTCATCGCCGCGCAGCCAGCCCGAGCGCCCTGAAAACCAGAGCCCAGATGAGCCCAAAGACCAGACCGCCAAAGCCAAGCGCCAGAGTCAGCGTCCAGACACCATACCAGCCCAAGAGCGCCATTCCTTTGACCGATATGGTGTTACCGCCGAGCAGACTCAAGACACCGGCTAGAAATCCGAGCGTCAAACCGATGACGGTACACCATTTTATGATCGGCCAGGCGGCGCGCCGCCATGGCCCTCCATTTTCGATCAGCGGAATAGGCGTCTCCTATTGCTTTAAGCTTTATTTACAAGCCTAATCTGGTCCGAAAAGTCTGCAACTTTTCGGGATTAGGCGTTTAACACCCGGCCATATGCGTCGAGTACGCTTTCCTTCATCATCTCCGAAAGGGTTGGATGCGGGAAGACCGAATGCATCAGCTCTTCTTCGGTGGTCTCAAGGTTCATGGCAATCACGAAACCCTGGATAAGCTCAGTGACTTCCGCGCCAACCATATGTGCGCCCAGAAGCTGGCCGGTCTTCTTGTCGAAGATCGTCTTGACCAGACCCTGATCTTCACCCAGAGCGATTGCCTTGCCGTTGGCCGTGAAGGAATAACGACCGACACGAATGTCGAAACCCTGCTCCTTGGCCTTGGCTTCCGTCAGACCGACCGAAGCGACCTGCGGATTGCAATAGGTGCAGCCCGGAATCTTGCCCTTGTCGAGCGAATGGACATTCGGAAGGCCTGCGATCTTTTCAACGCAGATCGTGCCTTCATGTTCAGCCTTGTGCGCCAGCATCGGCGGACCGGCAACATCGCCGATAGCGTAGATGCCTTCGACATTGGTCTTGCCATAGCCGTCGATGACGATGCAGCCACGATCCGTCTTCACGCCAAGCGCTTCAAGGCCGAGATTCTCGATATTGCCCTGAACGCCAACCGCCGAAATCATCCGGTCGACCGTCAGCTTCTGCACCTTGCCATCCTTGGTTTCGATGGAAGCTGTGACGTTGTTGGCGCCCTTCTCCACTTTCGCAACCTTGGCGTCGGTGATGATTTTGAGCCCGCGCTTTTCGAGCTGCTTGCGGGCGATGGCGGAGATTTCCGCATCTTCCACCGGCATGATCTGCGGCATCACTTCCACGACCGTCACATCGACGCCCATGTCGTGATAGAACGACGCGAATTCGATGCCGATAGCGCCCGAACCCATGACCAGCATCGACTTTGGCAGGTCCTGCGGCACCATCGCTTCGAAATAGGTCCAGATCAGCTTGCCGTCCGGCTCGATGCCAGGCAGGGCACGCGGACGCGCACCGGTGGCCACGATGATGTGCTTGGCCTTGTAGCTGCCCTCGCCCAGCACGCCCTTCGGCACCGGGTTCTGCGGCTGCATCGGCTGCTTCGACGTCTTGCCGACCGTGATTTCGGCAGGATTAAAGCCAGAAGCGCCCTTGACGAGCTTGGCTTCGCCCCAGATCACGTCGATCTTGTTCTTCTTCATGAGGAAAGCGACGCCGCCGTTAAGACGGGCCGAAACGCCGCGCGAACGCTGCACAACAGCTTTCACGTCAGGCGTAATGGTGCCTTCCAGCTTCAGACCGTAATCCTTGGCGTGTTCACCGAAATGCAGAATTTCCGCCGAACGCAGCAGCGCCTTGGTCGGAATGCAGCCCCAGTTGAGGCAGATGCCACCCAGATGCTCGCGCTCGACGATTGCCGTCTTGAGGCCCAGCTGTGCAGCACGGATCGCCGTTACATAACCGCCCGGTCCCGATCCAATAACAATAACGTCGTAAATGTCGGCCATAGTTCTTGCCCTTATTCCTGAAAGCGGAAAGGCCGCGCCTGTCTTCGTATCTTCTACAAAGACAGGCGCGGCTTCAATTCCATCAGACCAGCATGCCCATCGGGTTTTCGATGTGGCGCTTGAAGGCCTGCGCCAGTTCGGCGGCAAGAGCGCCATCGACTGCGCGGTGATCGGTGGAAAGCGTGACCGACATGACTGTCGCCACTTTCATCTCGCCCTTCTTCACCACAACGCGTTCTTCACCCGCGCCGATTGCGAAAATGGTCGCATGCGGCGGGTTGATGATGGCTGCAAAATCCTTGACGCCGAACATGCCGAGGTTGGACACGGAAGTCGAACCGCCCTGATATTCCTCCGGCTTCAGCTTGCGATCACGCGCGCGCTTGGCCAGATCCTTCATCTCGTTGGAGATGGTGGAGAGCGTCTTGCTTTCCGCATTGCGGACGATTGGCGTAATCAGCCCACCCGGAATGGAAACGGCAACGCCGACATCCGAACGCTTGTGCTTGATCATGCCGCCATCTGTCCAAGAAACATTAGCTTCCGGGATATCACGCAGCGCCAGAGCCGTTGCCTTGATGACCATATCGTTGACAGAGAGCTTGTAGGCCGGAACCTCACCCTTCTCAGTCTTGATCATCGGCGAAGCCGCGTTGATCTGCGAGCGAAGCGCCAGAAGCGCATCGAGTTCGCAATCGATCGTCAGATAGAAATGCGGAACGGTCTGCTTCGATTCCACCAGACGGCGAGCAATAGTCTTGCGCATACCGTCATGCGGCACAATCTCGTAAGAACCTTCCTCGAACAGCTTGAGAACGGCATCGTCCGACATCGGCTTAGGCGCTGGAGCAGCCGCAGCAGCCTGCGGTGCAGCAGCAGCTTTCGCGCCGCCGGACTGGATCGCGGATTCCACATCGCGCTGCACGACACGGCCATGCGGGCCAGTGCCCTTCACAGCGGCGATATCGACGCCGGCGTCCTTGGCAATGCGGCGGGCAAGCGGAGACGCGAAAACGCGTTCGCCCTTTGCCGGAGCCTGTGCGGGATTGGAAGGTACCGGAGCAGGCGCAGCAGCGGGTGCGGCGTCCTTCTTGGCTTCGGCCTTCGGCTCTTCCTTCGGAGCCTCGGCTTTTGCTTCCGCCTTGGGAGCGGCAGTGCCGCCGCCCTTTGCAGCTTCCGCAACATCTTCGCCGTCAGCGGCCAAAATCGCGATCAGTGCGTTGACCTTGACGCCTTCGGTGCCAGCCGGAACAACCAGCTTGGCGACGGTGCCTTCGTCAACAGCTTCGACTTCCATCGTGGCCTTGTCGGTTTCGATCTCGGCAATCACATCGCCGGAGGAAACCTTGTCGCCTTCCTTGACCAGCCATTTCGACAGGTTGCCTTCTTCCATCGTGGGAGAAAGCGCTGGCATGGTGATATTGATCGGCATGTCCAGACCCTTTCGTTAAGCGGTGTAGGTCACGGCTTTCACCGCTTCCACGACTTCGGCCACATTCGGCAGCGCCAGCTTTTCGAGATTTGCGGCGTAAGGCATTGGAACATCCTTGCCCGCAATGGTCAGGATCGGCGCATCCAGATAGTCGAAAGCCTGCTGCATCACGCGGGTGGCGATTTCCGTGCCAACCGACGACTGCGGGAAGCCTTCTTCCACCGTCACGAGGCGACCGGTCTTCTTGACCGATTCCACGACAGTCGGAATGTCCATCGGACGAATGGTGCGCAGATCGATGACTTCAACGTCGATGCCCTGTGCAGCCAGTTCTTCCGCAGCCTTGACCGCATAGGTCATGCCTATACCGAACGAAACCAGCGTGGCGTCCTTGCCCTGCTTGTGAATGCGGGCCTTACCAATCGGCAGAACGAAATCATCCAGCTTCGGCACTTCGAAATGATGACCGTAGAGAATTTCGTTTTCGAGGAAAATGACCGGGTTCGGATCGCGGATTGCAGCCTTGAGCAAGCCCTTGGCGTCAGCAGCCGTGTAAGGCATGACGACCTTGAGGCCCGGAATGTGGCTGTACCAGGCGGCGTAGCACTGCGAGTGCTGGGCGGCAACGCGGGCAGCAGCGCCCGATGGACCGCGGAACACCATCGGAGCGCCCATCTGACCACCCGACATGTACAGCGTCTTTGCAGCCGAATTGACGATCTGGTCAATTGCCTGCATGGCGAAGTTGAAGGTCATGAATTCGACAATCGGCTTCAAACCGGCCATTGCGGCACCGACGCCCACACCGGCAAAACCATGCTCGGTGATCGGCGTATCGACGACGCGGCGCGCGCCGAACTCATCGAGAAGACCCTGCGTGATCTTGTAAGCGCCCTGATATTCGGCAACTTCTTCACCCATGATGAAGACATTGTCGTCGCGGCGCATTTCTTCGGCCATGGCATCGCGCAGCGCTTCACGCACGGTCATCGAAACCATTTCCGTGCCTGCCGGAATATCCGGATCGGAAGCGACTTCAACCTTCGGCGCAGCCGGAACGCTGGCAGCAGGCTTGTCTTCAGCCTTCGGCGCTTCCTTTGCTTCTTCCTTGGCTTCCTGCTTCGGGGCTTCAGCCTTGGCAGCCGGGGCCGAACCGATATCGGACGCGCTTTCGCCGTCGCCGAGCAACACGGCAATCGGCGTATTGACCTTCACGCCTTCTGTGCCTTCAGCGATGAGGATCTTGCCGATAACGCCTTCATCGACGGCTTCGACTTCCATCGTCGCCTTGTCGGTTTCGATCTCGGCAATCACATCGCCGGACGTAACCTTGTCGCCTTCCTTTTTCACCCACTTGGAAAGCGTGCCTTCTTCCATGGTCGGAGAAAGGGCGGGCATGAGAATTTCTACGGGCATGACAACACCTTTCCCGAATTAGAGCAGAATATCCGTGTAGAGCTCGGAAACATCCGGCTCCGGATCGTTTTGAGCGAAATCGGCCGAATCAGCGACGATGTCGCGGACTTCCTTGTCGATTTCCTTCAGCTCTTCTTCGGTTGCCCAGCCCTTGTCGATCAGGCGCTGTTTGACCTGCTCGATCGGATCATGCTCGGAACGCATCTTTTGCACTTCGTCCTTCGAGCGATATTTCGCAGGATCGGACATGGAGTGACCGCGATAGCGATAGGTTTCCATTTCGAGAATCAACGGACCCTTGCCGGAACGCGCCCAATCGGCAGCGAACTTGGCGGCCGCGGCTACGGCGCGAACGTCCATGCCATCGACCTTGATGCCCGGAAGATTGAACGAAACACCGCGCTTGGAGAAATCGGTCTCAGCGGAAGAACGCGATACCGACGTGCCCATGGCGTAACGGTTGTTTTCGATGACGTAGATCACCGGAAGCTTCCACAGCGAGGCCATGTTGAAGCTTTCATAGACCTGGCCCTGATTGGCAGCGCCATCGCCGAAATAGGTGACCGACAGATTGTCATTGCCACGATACTTGTTCGCAAAGGCAAGACCGGTGCCCAGCGGAACCTGAGCGCCGACGATGCCGTGACCGCCGAAAAAGCCCTTTTCCTTGGAGAACATGTGCATGGAACCACCCTTGCCCTTGGAGTAACCTCCACGGCGTCCGGTCAGCTCGGCCATGACGCCGCGCGCTTCCATGCCCGTTGCCAGCATATGACCATGATCGCGATAGGACGTGATGATCTGGTCACCTTCCTTCAGCGCGGTCTGCATGCCAACGACGACAGCTTCCTGTCCGATATAGAGATGGCAGAAGCCACCAATGAAGCCCATGCCATAAAGCTGGCCGGCTTTTTCTTCGAAACGCCGGATCATCAGCATCTCGCGATAGGCGTGCAGCTCCTGCTCCTTGGTGAAATTTATAGGCGCAGGTGCCTTGGGGGTAGTAACAGAAGACGTCTGCGTTTTGCCAGCAGGCGTCTTTTTAGCCCTCGGTGCCATATCTCGCTCCCTTAGATTGTCGTTATATTGTGACGTTATACGCGCATATTACAAGATACAATATGCACCCAGAGCATAGCTGCTATGCTGCCAAGCCCTTAAAAACATATCACAAAAAGACAATTAACCGGAATTCAGTTAATTCGACCTGTCTTCCCGAGAGGTAATAATTGTCACTTCATCGGGATGGGAGAGATTAAGCGCCCTGCGCGCCTGCTCGTCAAGCATATCCTTTTCGATGGAACCATCACGCAAAAGCGCGACGCGCTTTTCGAGCGCGGAACGCTCGCCGCTGATTTTTTCGAGCTGCTTGGTGAGGTTCGCTTTTTGCTCTTCGAGCTGGATACGGGCGTATAGACCAAATTCGCCATGATAGGCGTGGAAGCCGAAATAGCTGAGAAACGCAGCCGTCAGAATAGGCAGAATAAAGCGCCCACGGATCGATTTACGTTTCTGCTTGGTCCACATTGCGGCTTCCTTCCCGGATGTTTTTGACGGCAGCGAATCTCAAGCTGTAGCCGCCAATCCGAATTCCACCATCAAGCATTATTTTGCTTAACAGAGCTTTACCGCAGCCATATGTCAGGGAAGGATTAACCCTATTTTTGTGAAACAGTTCAGATAATCAAAAGACGGTGACCTCTTGTGAGTAATTCACTCGCAGAGGGGGGAAATCGGCAACCAGGATCAATTCTTGATTGCCGATCTGTTCATTATCGACCGTTCAGACGATCACACATCGAGAATCGTTGAGAACCCGCCCATGATCATCCGCTTGCCGTCAAAGGGCATCTCGCTGCCCATCGCCGCCATGCGCGGATCGCTCATCATTTTCTGATTGGCCGCATCGCGGGTGGCCTTGTCGGGATATTCGAACCAGGAGAAAACCACCTCCTCATCGTCGGTTGCCTGCACGGCTCGGCGGAAGTCGGTCACCTTGCCATCGGGCACATCGTCACCCCATGCCTCAACCATGCGCGTAACGCCAAACTCCTTGAACAGTTCGGCAGCAGTCGCGGCATGTTTGCGATAGATTTCCTTGTTCGCTTTTGGAACCGCAACGACGAAGCCTTCAATATAAGCCATTTTCTCTCTCCCTTTCGATTCCCCCCTTACGGCTCGGGTCAATACGGGATTGAGCCGCTCCATGTCCGCCATATTGCTCCCCATTCAGGGCCAGCGCATGGCAGAACAATAACATTGATATCAATATATATGGGCGGAGTCAAAAGCGGGGCTGGCCAAGATGGCGGTATGGTTCTCAAAGACAACGAAAAGGCGGGCACAGAGCCCGCCTTTCATCAAAAGCCTTTGCGTTCCGATTATAGGAACTTCAGCGCGCTGCGGCCTGCATAGCGGGCCTGCTTGCCGAGTTCTTCTTCAATGCGGATAAGCTGGTTGTACTTCGCCGTACGGTCCGAACGGGCCAGCGAGCCGGTCTTGATCTGACCGCAATTCGTGGCAACTGCCAGATCGGCAATGGTCGAATCTTCGGTTTCGCCCGAACGGTGCGACATGACGGCGGTGTAACCGGCCTTGTGTGCGGTTTCGACGGCATCGAGCGTTTCCGACAGGGAACCGATCTGGTTGACCTTCACGAGGATCGAATTGGCGACGCCCATGCGGATGCCATCGCGCAGACGGGCCGAATTGGTGACGAACAGATCGTCGCCAACCAGCTGGCACTTGTTGCCAACGAGGTCGGTCAGGTACTTCCAGCCTTCCCAGTCGTCTTCGGCCATGCCGTCTTCAATGCTGACGATTGGATAATCAGCGACGAGCTTGGCCAGATACTTGGCCTGCGCCTTTGGATCACGGGTCTTGCGCTCGCCTTCATAGACGTAATTGCCGTCCTTGAAGAATTCGGTCGATGCGCAATCGAGGCCGATAGCGATATCTTCACCCGGCTTGAATCCGGCCTTTTCGATCGATTCCATCACGAAATCGAGGGCGGCCTGCGCGCTCTTGAGATTAGGAGCAAAACCGCCTTCATCACCGACATTGGTGTTGTGGCCAGCGTCCTTGAGGCGCTTCTTCAGCGTGTGGAAAACTTCCGAGCCATAACGCACGGCTTCACGGATTGACGATGCGCCAACCGGCAGAATCATGAATTCCTGAAAGTCGATTGGATTGTCGGCATGTGCGCCGCCATTGATGATGTTCATCATCGGCACGGGCAGAACATGCGCATTCGCGCCGCCGACATAGCGATAAAGCGGCAGGCCAGTTGCCTGAGCGGCAGCCTTGGCAACGGCCAGCGACACGCCGAGAATAGCATTGGCGCCAAGATTGCCCTTGTTGGCAGAGCCGTCGAGGTCAATCAGAGTCTGGTCGATGAGCAGCTGGCTTTCGGCATCGAGGCCTGCAATGGCGTCGAAAATCTTGCCATTCACCGCTTCAACGGCCTTTTCCACGCCCTTGCCGAGATAGCGGCTGCCGCCATCGCGAAGCTCAACGGCTTCATGGGCACCGGTCGATGCGCCGGATGGAACAGCGGCACGGCCAAAAGAGCCATCTTCAAGCACTACGTCCACTTCGACGGTCGGGTTGCCGCGGCTGTCAAGAATTTCGCGGCCGACGATGTCGATAATTGCAGTCATAGGAGCCAGTCCTTCCCTATAGATCGCTCCGCTTATATGCAGAGCTGCTGAACAAATCCGATGTGGGCACATCCTTAGCGAAACAAAAGGCGGAGGAAAATCCCCCGCCTTTCACAATTCGCTCAGTGTTTTATAGACCCTTGGAAATCCTGTCGAACGCCACAAGCTTTTCCAGCAGTGCAGGCATCTTGTCGATCGGCACCATATTGGGTCCGTCCGACGGCGCATTGTCGGGGTCCTGATGGGTTTCAATGAAAAGACCGGCCACACCGACAGCCACCGCTGCGCGCGCCAGTGTTTCCACAAATTCGCGCTGTCCGCCCGACGAACCGCCCTGCCCGCCCGGCTGCTGCACCGAATGGGTCGCGTCGAAAACCACCGGCGCGCCAAGGCCGGCCATGATCGGCAGCGAGCGCATATCCGAAACCAGCGTATTATAGCCGAAGGACACGCCGCGCTCGGTTGCAAGCACATTCGGGTTGCCGCTTTCGGTGATCTTGGCCAGAACATTCTTCATGTCCCAGGGTGCCAGAAACTGGCCCTTCTTGACATTGACCACCCGGCCAGTCTTCGCGGCGGCGATCAGCAGATCGGTCTGGCGGCAGAGGAAGGCCGGAATCTGAAGCACATCGACGACGGGTGCGACTGCGGCGCATTGTTCTTCGGTGTGGATATCGGTCAGAACCGGAAAGCCGAATTCCTTTTTCAGATCGGTAAAGACTTCCAGCGCCTTTTCGAGACCGATACCGCGCTCTGCCTTCAGCGACGTGCGATTGGCCTTGTCGAAACTCGACTTGTAGACCAGACCTATACCCAGCTTGTCGGTGATTTCCTTCAGGCGTCCCGCCATGTCGAAGGCATGGTCCCGCGTTTCCATCTGGCATGGGCCAGCGATCAGCGCGAAGCGCGCGCTGTTGGAGAAGGTAACATTACCGACTTTGACGGAGGAATTGGCGGTCGTCATTTACTCAACACCTTCAAATACGAACAACGTACCCTGGCCTTTAGCCGGAGAAACGATGATACGGCCATCTCTTTTCAGAAACGTGACACCGTTGCGGTCAAGAAGCTGCTCGATTGTCAAAAGCGAAGCAACCGTGAAAACCAGCCCTGCAAGCCGCAAGCCACGGCCATGAAGCTCTGGCAACCATCCAAAGCTTTGTTCAAACTGTTTGGAAGGAAGGATATCTATATCGGCATTGCCTGCGGTGATTTCCAGAGAACCACCGTTCTGCTTGCGCGCTGGCGCATGAAACACGCCTTGCAGCAATTCCGAAAATGCCGCCGGATTATCCTCGCAGATCAGGATTTTGCGCAATCCGCTGACGCCATTTTCATGCGCAATCAGATGCGAACGATCCGTCTTGGGATAAGCCAGACGCTGGCAGGTGAAGAAAAACGCATCGGGCGCGCGCAGATCCGCCGCAAAAGCAAGGCGGAAACTCGCAATTTCGCGCTTGCCTTCCTTGCTCACGAACGCCCGTGAAAACTCAACCATGCGGCCACCGGCAACACCGCGCCGTTTGAACGCGGCGTGATCGGCGCGTGCATCGTCCGTTTTGAAGGCTATGCCTGAAAAGCCATCCTGCCCGTTACGGAAGCGGTAGGCCTGATCGCGGAGAATGAAACTGTTCGAGCGACGGGCGGCAGCCACATAAAGCGGCTCGCGGTCGACTGCCAGCATTTCCAGATAGGTGTCGTCAGCAAAAAAGCTGCACACATTGGCAGTGCCGAATGGATGCTGGGCATTCGGGGCCACTGTAAATCCCAAGAGAGAAAGTCTCGCGCGCGCTTCGTCCAGTCGTCCAACCGGCAGAACCAGATGGTCCACCGAACGAGCATTGCGCGCGAGATCATTATTCATGCATCAAACCAGACGGCTTTGTTCAATCGCCGCTTCGATGAACGAAGCGAAGAGCGGATGCGGTTCGAACGGGCGCGACTTCAGTTCCGGATGGTACTGTACGCCGATGAACCATGGATGGTCTGGATATTCGACCGTTTCCGGCAGAACGCCATCCGGCGACATGCCCGCGAAATTCAGACCCGCCTCTTCGAGACGGTTCTTATAGTCGATATTGACTTCGTAGCGATGGCGGTGACGCTCGGAAATATCGGTCGAACCGTAGATTTCCGCGATCTTGGAACCCGGAGCAAGGGCTGCTTCATAAGCGCCAAGACGCATCGTGCCGCCGAGATCGCCAGCTGCTGCGCGCTTCTCGAGCATGTTGCCCTTGAGCCATTCGGTCATCAGACCAACTACTGGTTCCTTGGTCGGGCCAAACTCGGTCGAAGACGCGTTTTCGATGCCAACCAGATTACGCGCTGCCTCGATGCAGGCCATCTGCATGCCAAAGCAAATGCCGAAATACGGCACTTTCCGCTCACGCGCGAATTTCGCCGCAAGAATCTTGCCCTCTGCGCCACGCTCGCCGAAACCGCCCGGCACCAGAATGCCGTGTACCTTTTCCAAATGCGGAGCCGGATCTTCGCTTTCGAAGACTTCCGCTTCAATCCAGTCGAGATTGACCTTAACCTTGTTGGCGAGACCACCGTGATAGAGCGCTTCGATCAGCGACTTATACGCGTCCTTCAGACCCGTATATTTGCCGACGATTGCGATGGTGACTTCGCCTTCCGGATTGTGCAGACGATGGGAAACTTCTTCCCAGCGATCCATGCGCGGTTTCGGAGCCGGGTCGATACCGAAAGCCGAAAGAACTTCCGAATCCAGGCCTTCCTTGTGATAGGCAATTGGCACATCGTAGATCGTTGCCACGTCGAGCGCCTGAATAACGGCGCTTTCACGCACGTTACAGAACAGCGACAGCTTGCGGCGTTCGGATTCCGGAATTTCGCGATCCGCACGCACCAGAAGAATATCCGGCGCAATACCGATGGAACGCAGTTCCTTGACCGAATGCTGCGTCGGCTTGGTCTTGAGCTCGCCCGCCGCCGGAATATACGGCATCAGCGTCAGATGGATGTAAACGGCTGCGCCGCGCGGCAATTCATTGCCAAGCTGACGGATCGCCTCAAGGAACGGCATGGCTTCAATGTCGCCAACAGTGCCGCCGATTTCGCACAGGACAAAATCGTAATCCTCGTTGCCTTCGAGAACAAAATTCTTGATCTCGTCGGTGACGTGCGGAATGACCTGAACCGTCGCGCCGAGATAGTCGCCGCGGCGTTCCTTTTCGATGATGTTACGGTAGATGCGACCGGTGGTGATATTATCCTGCTTGTTGGCAGGACGACCGGTGAACCGCTCGTAATGACCGAGATCGAGGTCAGTTTCGGCACCATCGTCAGTGACGAACACCTCACCATGCTGGTAAGGCGACATCGTGCCGGGATCGACGTTCAGATAAGGGTCGAGTTTACGGATACGCACGCGGTAACCGCGTGCCTGAAGGAGTGCAGCCAGTGCTGCAGCAGCTATGCCTTTTCCAAGGGAAGAAACCACGCCGCCAGTGATGAAAACATATCGCGCCATGGGCTTATCTCGTTAGACTTTCTTAATTGATTCCGCCACAAAAAAATGCGCTTCGGAGTGATTTTTCACCGAAGCGATGCGGTAATCGTTGTTGAACACAGACACGTCACCCCAAAACGGACCGTTTGGTGAGTGACACGCACCCCTGAAACCCTATTGCACGAATGCGAACGCTATACGTCTGAAGATGACGGAAGCATGATCTCCGGACGAATACATGGAACCGTCTTAACGGCCCCTGCCCGACTTTTCCATGCCGAAGCCCGCAATCCACAGCTTAGCTTCACGCATTCGTAAAATCGGCCAAAAGAAAAGCCGGGCCCGAAAGCCCGGCCATTTTCAGATCGTCATTTGTGATCAAAGAACGATGACTTCGGTGCCGAGACCGACGCGCTCGTAGAGATCCATCACATCTTCATTGATCATGCGGAAGCAGCCGTTCGAAGCGGAGCTGCCGATGGTCCATGGCTGAACCGTACCGTGAATACGGATATAGGTATCCTTGTTGCCCTGGAACAGATACATGGCGCGCGAACCGAGCGGGTTGCCCGGACCGCCATCCATGCCGTTCTTGAAGCGACCATAATGGCCGGGATCACGCTCGACCATTTCCTTGGTCGGGATCCAGCGAGGCCATTCGCGCTTGGCATTGACGGTCGCAGAACCCTTGAATTCCAGACCCTGCTTGCCCACTGCGATGCCATAGCGGCGCGCCGTGGTCGAGGTTTCAACCAGATAGAGGAAGCGCTGCTTCGGATCGATCACGATCGTGCCCGGCTTGTAGCCCGTAAAGGCAACTTCCTGTGCGCGGAACTTGGGATCGATATTGTACTTGTTGGCCTTCACACCGGCATTGCCGTTGGAAGCGCTCTTTTTCTTCTTCTTCGGCTTGTCCGGATTGGCCTTGGCGTCGCTCGAAAGCGCAACCTTTTGCACGTTAGCGGCAGCGGCTTCGTTCAGCTGCGCTTCAGCACTGACCGGCGATGCGGCAAAAGCCGGCGCGGAAACTCCAACGCAAAGGCTCGCAATGCCAGCCATAAGAATACGACGTGAAAACATGATCAGTTCCCGAAATCCAAGCACAAGCGGAAAATAGCTGCCGCAACTTTACGGCCAAGCTTTCGCTTTCCTTACTGTAAACGCAGGAACGACTCAATTCGTTGCAACAGTTGTGCAATGCGATTCGTAAAAGCCTATTGCCTGCTTGCAACACTTTGCAATTCGGTGGTTAACAAAAAGAAAACCGGCCCATTGGGCCGGCTTCACAATCGCTTGAATGGAAAGCTCTTTTTACTGTGAGCTTGGAACCGGATTGGCCGGAGCTTCCGGCGTCGCCGGCGCCTGCGGTGCAGTCGTTCCCGTCGGAGCGGCGCCCGGTGCAGCCGGTGCGGTCCCATTCGTGTCGGTGCGCGAAGACTCGCCGCCGAGCTGATTGAGGATGCCACCACCAGCGCCGTTGCCGCCTGCCGGAGCCGTCTGACTGCCGGATGCTGCCGGGATACGGTTCAGAATATCGGTCGGGCGTTCGCCATAACGCGCCATGATGCCGAGAACCAGCGACGTCGCGAAAAAGCCGATAGCCAGAATGGCAGTCGTACGGGTGAGCGCATTGGCGGCACCCCGCGCCGTCATGAAGCCAGAACCGCCGCCAATGCCAAGGCCGCCGCCTTCAGAGCGCTGGATAAGCACAACGCCGACAAGCGCCAGCACGATCAACAAATGAATGACAATGAGTACGGTTTGCATGGGTAACGGTCTTTACGTCCCTGAACTAAAGCAGTTCCAGGACACATCACATGACCATGTCCAGACTGCACGATAGAATAGATGCGGCTCTTTACACGCTATTGCGTGATAATCCAAGCCCCGCCGCCCAAGTTAGAGCATGGCGAGGCAAGGCGCCGCTCAAAGGTTGCGATAGGTCTCGCATATGGCGAGGAAGTCTGTCGCCTTCAAGCTCGCACCACCAACAAGCGCACCATCGACATCGGCGATGCCGAGCAGTTCGGTAGAGTTGGACGGCTTGACCGAACCGCCATAGAGAAGACGCAGATGCGCGCCCTTGGCTCCAAAGCGCTCGGTCAGCTGCTCACGCATGAAGGCGTGCGCCGCACGAACATCCTGCACCGTCGGCGTCAGACCCGTTCCAATGGCCCAGACAGGCTCATAGGCGATGATGGTGTTTTCGGCATTCACGCCATCCGGCAGGGAGCCCGCAAGCTGCGAGCCGATGACGTCCAGCGTGCGTTCTGCCTGACGCTCATCAGCCGTTTCACCCACGCAAACGATGGCAACAAGACCAGAGGCCCAGGCGGCTTCGGTCTTTGCCTTCACCGTATCGTTGGTTTCGTGGTGATCAGTGCGGCGCTCTGAATGTCCAATGATGACGTGGCTTGCGCCTGCTTCTTTCAGCATTTCAGCCGAAATATCGCCGGTATGCGCGCCGGAAGTCTTGAAATGGCTGTCCTGCCCGCCAAGGCCGACCGTCGTTTCGCCAGAGAGCGTTTCGGCAGCGCGTGAAAGCAGCGTGGCCGGTACGCAGATCACTGCATCCAATTTTCTACCGAAATCGGAGCTCAGACCGGCTGCAATCGCGCGCAGTTCGGTGAGAGATTCTCCCGTACCATTCATCTTCCAGTTGCCAGCGACCAACGGACGGATACCCGGAGTCATTGTGTTCTCCTCGCCTTTCAAGAGCATAATCCGACCGGAGTGAAACGAGGATCGATAAGATTATGCGTCGAACTGAACATTCAGAGCGTCGATCCGATTCATTCGGATCGAAACACGCTCTAAACGGCAGGCGCCTCCTGCGAATAACGCATGACCGCGCCGAATTTTGCCACTGACTAAGCATATTCGTGTCGCAATGCAAATGTTCTTGGTTGCAGAGCCTCAATGAGACCTTGCATATGGGGCTTGCTTGGGGTTATCCCCTGAACGGATCAATTCAATGACTGGCTCAAATCAACCAAAGCCGAGCTTTATTTCATAATCGAAGGGTTTCCCATGCTCGACAGCCTGCGCTCTGCCTCTCGCTCCTGGATCTCCAAGCTTCTGCTTGGTGTGCTCGTCCTGAGCTTCGGCGTTTGGGGTATTGCGGATGTTTTCCGCGGTGGCATAACCGGCAATGCCGCGCTGACTGCGGGCGACTCCGAAGTCAGCGCGACTGACTACCGCTTCGCTTATGAACAGCAGGTGATGCGCCTGTCGCAGCAGTTCCGCCAGCGTCTGACGCGCGAACAGGCAAAATCGATCGGCGTTGAAAATCAGGTTCTGGCGCAGCTTGCAGCCGGTGTGGTTCTCGACGAAGGCGCGCGCAACATGCAGCTTGGTCTTTCGAAGGACGGCATTGCCCGCCTGACGGCGGAAGATCCGGCCTTCCAGGACGCCAGCGGTAACTTCAACCGCGCGCAGTTCGATGCGGTTTTGCGCCAGTCCGGCATTCGCGCGCAGGATTATCTTGATAATCGCGCCAAGGTTGCCCGTCGCCAGCAGATGGTCGAAGCGGCGACCGACGGCATCAAGATGCCCGACGCCATGCTGAAAGCTCTGGCGCTTTATCAGGGCGAAAGCCGCAGCGCGGACTACATCACCATTCCTGTGGAAAAAGCAGACGCGATCCCTGCCCCGTCGGATGAGGTCCTCAAGACCTATTTCGATGCGCAGAAGGATGAGTACAAGGCGCCTGAATACCGCAAGGTAACCTATGTCAAGCTGGAGCCAGCAGACATCGCAGACCCTTCTGCGGTGACGCAGGACGAAATCAACGAATATTACGAAAAGAACAAGTCGCGCTACGGCACTGTCGAACAGCGTACCATCGAACAGCTGAGCTTTACCGACGAAGCTGCGGCCAACGCCGCGCAGGAAAAGATTGCCGCTGGCGCCAGCTTCCTCGACATAGGCAAGGAACAGGGCAAGACCGAAGACGATCTCAAGCTCGGCACCTTCGAGAAAAGCGCTATTCCTGACCAGACCATCGCCGATGCAGCCTTTGCACTCGCTGAAAACGGCGTAAGCCCTGTCGTCAAGGGCGGTTTCGGCCCGGTCATTCTGCGCGTTACCAAGATCGACCCGGCGCATGTCAAGCCACTCTCGGAAGTCGAAGCCGAAATCCGCACGACGCTCGCCAACAACATTGCGGCGAGCAGCATCAGCGGCATTCATGATTCCTATGAGCAGCAGCGCTCCGATGGCGCATCGATGGCCGATGTCGCCAAGAGCCTGAGCCTCAAGACCGTCACCGTCGATGCGGTCGATGCCGAGGGCAACGACCCGTCCGGCAAGCCGGTTGAACTTCCGAACGGACAGGCGCTTCTGGCCGCTGCTTTCCAGGCCGAACAGGGCTTTGACAATGACGCGCTGACCATGGGCAATGTCGGCTATCTCTGGTATCAGATCGATGGCGTCACCCCTGCCCGCGACCGCACCCTTGATGAAGTCAAGGACAAGGTTGTGGCGGCATGGAAGGGTGAGGAAGCCGTCAAGCGTCTCAATCAGCGTCTGGAAGACCTGAAGAAGCGCCTCGATGGCGGCGCGACGCTCGATGCGATTGCTTCGGAACTTGGCCTTGAAAAGCAGACCAAGCGCGGCATCACCCGCTCCACGAACGATGCCGATATCGGCTCGGCTGCGGCAGCGCAGATTTTCCGTGGCCCGGACGGTTTCACCGGCACGGCGGCAGCGCCTTCCGACGACGCGCAGATTCTCTTCAAGGTGACGGAAGTGACCGAGCCTGCAAGTGCTGGCCCGGACACCATTCCTGAACAACAGCGCAACTATCTCGCAACCGCCCTTTCCGACGATGTGCTGGAACAGATGGTTGGCGAATTGCAGAAGCAGTATCCGGTGAAGATCAACCAGACTGTCATCAATAATGCTCTCGCATTCTAGGTTCTGCTGAGCAGCCGAACGCGAGAATTCACAGAAACAAACGGCAGAAAGACAATGGCTGATCTGAAACCATACATCGCGAAAGCGGCCTCCGGCGAACCACTGAGCCAAGAGGATTCCAAGGCCGCGTTCGATATCATGATGTCCGGTCAGGCAACGCCTTCGCAGATCGGCGGTTTTCTGATGGCTTTGCGCGTGCGTGGCGAAACCGTGCCGGAAATCGTCGGCGCGGTCGCTTCCATGCGGTCACGCATGCTGCCGGTCGTCGCCCCTTCAAACGCCATCGACATTGTCGGCACCGGCGGCGATCAGTCCGGTTCGTATAATGTGTCGTCCTGCTCGGCCTTTGTCGTGGCGGGCGCTGGCGTTCCCGTCGCCAAGCACGGCAACCGTGCCCTGTCGTCCCGCTCAGGCGCGGCAGACACGCTTGCAGCACTGGGCGTCAATATTGAAGCCGACGCGGAAACCATTGGCCGCAGCGCCCGGGAAGCCGGTCTCGGCTTCATGTTCGCGCCGATGCACCATTCCGCTATGCGCCATGTCGGCCCTTCTCGCGTCGAGCTTGGAACCCGCACGATCTTCAACATACTGGGTCCGCTCGCCAATCCGGCCAGCGTGAAGCGCCAGCTCCTGGGCGTTTTCGCGGCACAATGGGTTGAGCCTCTGGCGCATGTGCTGAATGAACTCGGCATGGAAGCCGTTTGGGTCGTCTATGGCGACGGTCTGGATGAGATGACCACCGCTGGCACGACCCAGGTCGCGGCGCTGGAAAACGGTACCGTCCGCACATTCGAGATTACGCCTGAAGACGTCGGTTTGCGCCGTTGCAAGCCGGAAGAACTGAAAGGCGGCGACGCTGCCGAGAATGCCAAGGCTCTGCTCGCCGTTCTGGAAGGCGCGAAGAACGCTTATCGCGACATTGTTCTGCTCAACTCGGCTGCCGCCCTCGTGATCGCGGGTACGGCCACGGATTTGAAGGATGGCATAGCACAGGCTGCCCATTCCATCGACAGCGGCGCGGCTTTGGCCGTTCTGCAAAAGGTAATCGCTGTCTCCAACGACAAGACAGTCTGACGAGAGGAAGCGCACCATGTCTACCGACATTCTCCGTAAGATCGAAGTCTACAAGCGCGAGGAAATCGCGGCTGCCAAGGCGCGTCATACGATTGAAGACCTGAAGGCCCGTGCACAGGATCAGGCCGCACCACGCGGCTTTCTCAAGGCGCTCGAAGCCAAGCGCGCAGCCGATAAATTCGCCCTGATCGCGGAAATCAAGAAGGCCAGCCCTTCCAAAGGTTTGATCCGTCCGGATTTCGATCCGCCAGCATTGGCAAAGGCCTATGAAGATGGCGGCGCTGCCTGCCTTTCGGTTCTGACCGATACGCCGTCCTTTCAGGGAGCGCCGGAATTCCTGATGGCAGCGCGCGCCGCGTGCAACCTGCCTGCCCTGCGCAAGGATTTCCTGTTCGACACCTATCAGGTCTATGAGGCGCGCAGCTGGGGTGCGGATTGCATCCTGATCATTCTCGCGAGCGTCGATGACGATCTGGCCAAGGCGCTGGAAGAAACCGCTTTCGAACTCGGCATGGATGCGCTCATCGAAGTGCACGACGAAGCCGAAATGGAACGCGCCCTCAAGCTTTCCTCGCGCCTTCTGGGCGTCAACAATCGCAACCTGCGTACATTCGAAGTAAGCCTGACCGTTTCGGAACGGCTGTCGAAAATGGCTCCTGCCGACCGCCTGCTGGTTGGCGAAAGCGGCATTTTCACCCATGACGATTGCCTGCGATTGGAAAAATCCGGCATCGGCACGTTCCTCATCGGCGAAAGCCTGATGCGCAAGGACGATGTTGCCGCCGCCACACGCGAACTCCTGACCGGCAAGGCCTGATGTCATGACCTCGGACACGGCCAGGCTCACGCATCTCGACCAGAAAGGCGCCGCCAATATGGTGGATGTCGGCTCCAAGGACGAGACCGAGCGTCAGGCCGTCGCCGAAGGCAGCGTGACCATGAAGCCGGAAACGCTGGCGCTCATATTGGCGGGCGACGCAGCCAAGGGCGATGTGATCGGAACCGCGCGGCTTGCGGGCATCATGGCCGCGAAAAAGACCGCCGACCTCATTCCGCTTTGCCACCCGCTGATGCTGACCAAGGTCGCGGTGGATATTGTACCGGACCATGCGCTGCCGGGCTTGCGCGTTCGCGCACTTGCAAAGCTCAAGGGCCGCACCGGCGTGGAAATGGAAGCTCTGACCGCTGTATCCGTGACGTGCCTGACGATCTATGACATGGCCAAGGCTGTCGATCGCCATATGGAAATCGGCAATATCCGCGTTGTGGAAAAGTCTGGTGGCAAGTCCGGCGACTGGAAGGCGTGAAACGTTCCGACAAGTTTGAGTTCGAGAGGAAATACGATGTCCCTTCTCCCGGTCGAAGATGCTCTGGCGCGTATACTCTCCTCCGCAGAACCGCATGGCCTCGAAACCGTTGCGTTGAACGAAGCGGGCGGGCGCGTTGTTGCCCGCGCCGTTGAGGCGCATTTCCTGCAACCGCCTTTCGACTGCTCAGCCATGGACGGCTATGCTTTGATTGCGCCAGCAGATACCACCTATCCGCTTCAACTGAAGGTTATCGGCGAATCCGCTGCTGGCAAGCGCTTCGACGGTTCACTCCTCCCCGGACAGGCTGTGCGTATTTTCACTGGCGCACCGATGCCGGAAGCTGCCGATACGATTGTCATCCAGGAACATACCGAGCGATCTGGCGATCAGCTAACCATACTCGAAGGCATAGCCACGGGGCGTCATATCCGCCGGGCTGGTCTCGATTTTGCGCCGGGCAAGACTGTTCTGTCCGTTGGCCGCGAACTGGACGCACCCGCTTTGTCACTGGCTGCGGCCAGCGGCAATCCAACGCTTGATGTGTTTCGCAAACCTCGCATTTCTATTTTGGCCACCGGCGACGAACTTGTGCCGCCGGGAGCCGACCCCGGCCCGGACCAGATTGTCGCGTCAAACAGCGTCGGCATTGCCGAAATCGTGCGCCGCGCCGGTGGCAAGCCTGAAGATATGGGAATCATTCCGGACGATCCGGCTCAGATCGAAGCGGCTATCGCCTCCGCTCTCGACAGCGGCATCGACGTACTGGTGACCATCGGCGGCGCCTCGGTCGGTGACCGCGATTACGTCCATGGCGCATTACGCAATTGCGGTGTCGAACTGGACTTCTGGAAAATCGCCATGCGCCCCGGAAAGCCGCTGATGTATGGACGCAAGACCGTCAATGGCAAAACCGTTCACATAATCGGCCTGCCAGGCAATCCGGTTTCAAGTCTTGTTTGCAGTCTGGTTTTTCTCCGTCCGCTTATCGCGAAACTTGCAGGCACCGATTTGACGGCGGATATCCGCCCGGCGAAACTCGGTCAGGCGATGCCCGCCAATGACCATCGCCGCGATTTTGTGCGCGCAACGGTCGAATCACAAAGCGATGGAACACTGCTGGTGACACCGTTTCCAGTACAGGACTCGTCCATGCTGACGGCCCTTGTCGGTTGCAATGCACTGCTCATTCGTGATGAAAATGCCCCGGCAGCCGCTGCGGGCACACCGTGCCGTGTTCTGATGTTGCGCTGATAGGTGTGAAAAGCCGCGCTTTCACAACCTCGAATGAACACGAAGTAACAAACGTAATTGTTTGAAAACAAACCGCTTCATCAAACACCGAGCCCCACCTCACACCCTTCCGTGAACAGAACCGCAACAAGGCGCGCACCCGTTAATCATTTTAAAACCATTGCAGAACAAGACTGGAACATATAGTGTTCGTTCTGGTTTTGTTTTTCTCGATTCTTATCTGGCCGGAGGGTGTCGCGCATGTTGACCCGTAAGCAGCACGAGCTTCTGCTGTTCATTCATGACCGTCTGAAAGAAACGGGCATTCCGCCATCTTTTGACGAAATGAAGGAGGCGCTCGATCTTGCTTCCAAGTCGGGCATACATCGGCTGATCACCGCTCTGGAAGAACGCGGTTTTATTCGCAGACTGCCGAACCGAGCGCGTGCCCTTGAGGTGCTGCGGCTACCGGATTCGATTGCACCGGGGCTGAACGCGCAGAAGAAATTCGCACCGAGCGTCATTGAAGGCAGTCTGGGCAAGGCGCCGCCTGCGCCCGCGCAACCATTGCGCCCTGCCCCGGTTGCGATCAATGACGATGTGTCGGCAACCGTGTCGGTGCCTGTCATGGGACGCATCGCTGCCGGTGTGCCGATCTCCGCCATTCAGAACCAGACGCATTCGCTCAGCCTTCCGCCGGAAATGATCGGCGCGGGCGAACATTATGCGCTGGAGGTCAAAGGTGACTCGATGATCGATGCCGGAATTTTCGACGGTGACACGGTGATCATCAAGCGCGGTGACATGGCCAATCCGGGCGAGATTGTCGTGGCTCTGGTCGATGATGAAGAAGCGACCTTGAAGCGCTTCCGCCGCAAGGGTGCGTCGATTGCGCTTGAAGCGGCAAACCCCGCTTACGAAACGCGCATCTTCGGTCCCGACCGCGTGCGCGTACAGGGCAAGCTGGTCGGTCTGATCCGCCGGTATTGATCAGAGGTTGTCCGTTTTGGGCGATTTGGGTCGCAATGGTAGTTTACCGGACTGCCGGAATAACTGATCTCATAGCCGCCATGCGGTCATTCACATTTGCCCGGCTCCTGATTGTCATCAGCCGGACAATTTGACACCACCACCTGCGCAGTCCTTTTCTTTTTATATTCCCAATCTGGCAGTCCCCGCGCTGCGCGGGAATAGAGCCGAAATAGATGCCACGGACGCCGTGGCTCATCGATGGCGAAGGCCAGCGTGTCGTCGTAACGCGGATCAGCAAATCTGGGCTGTTGCGGTGGAGCGCCGCTTTCGTCGGGCGAGGTGCTTGAAAGCTTCACGGTGGGAACATTGGCGGCGTCTTTCTTGTCACCCAATTTGATTTCAACCGTCCCGCGCAAGGCCAGATCACGCCGGTTGAGAACGAGCTTATTCGTGCGCGTGCATCCTGGCATTTCGCCAGCTACAGCCAGAATAATCACATCGCCAATGTCACAGGCGATATCCTGAACTGTCGGATCAGCCGTATATACAAGCACGCGCCCGTCGCGCAGCGTGATCGTGCACAATCCATCCTCGCAGATAAAGCCGTCCGTCGGGATTCCTCTGAGCCGGTCCTTTGCGTGTTGCGGTATCAGAAATTGCGATGCGAGATAGGCAGTTTGCCAATTATCGACCGTGAACTTGGATGGTCTGTCGCGGTTCACGGCAAAACGCCCATCGGACAGTCGAACCCCAACCAGCTTAGCATCTTCCGAGATCACGACATCTGGAAACGGCTCGCGTACAAAGGCGATAAATCCCAATAAAACAAATGGTAAAGCGAGAATCTTGAATCTGGTTGTGAACAGGACCGCAATCACAAGCGCTATGGTCCAGAAAGCAAGCGCTGTGAGCGGCATCGCGCCCGGATTGCCTTCCGGGGACCAGGACGCCACGAAACTTGCAATCTCGCGCACGATCCACACACCGGAACCAGCAAGGGACAATGGTATCCAGTCGAGACCGAGCGGCATCAACACCAAACCGAAAACAGCAAAGGGCATGACCAGAACGGCAATCACCGGATCAGCCAGCACATTGCCAATCAGCCCCAACGGTGCGGTATTGTTGAAGTGGTAGGCAGCGAAAATACCGCTTGCAAGCCCAGCCAATAACGACGTTCCTGCAGCGGCAAAGACAAAATTCAACGCCTTGGCTGCCAATCCGCCGACTGGCGCTGCAACGCGCCTTTCCATATCCTGCAGCTTCTTGGCCTTGCGCGCGCTCCACCAGGCATAACCGGCGATCAGGGCAGCTGTCGCCGAATAGGACATTTGAAAACTAGGCCCCAATATTTCATGCGGTGAAATCGCGATGGTCACCATTCCGGCGATTGCCAGATTGCGCATGCTGATCGCAGCCCGGTCGAACAATAACGCGCTGAGCATCACGGCGATCATCACATAGCTGCGCTGTGCGGCCACATCCGCTCCAGACATGGCGAGATAGAACGTACAGCTCAGCAGGGACAGGAATGCCGCGTATTTTTTGACCGGATGGCGCACACTGAACGCGGGAAAGAGCGCAAAACCAGACCGGAGGACAAACATGACGACCCCCGCCGCCAGTGCCATGTGCAGCCCCGATATGGAAAGAATATGCGCGAGACCCGCCTTGCGCAGATTTTCGTTGGTTTCCTCACTGATGCCGCCGCGCGTTCCAGCGATCAATGCGGCTGTGACATTGCCGTCCTCGCCGCCAATCACCTCCTCCACCCGCTCCGAAACGCGCACGCGCAGCAAGGCGACCCACTCACTGATCGCAGCGATCAGGCTTGTTTGCGGCGGGACATGCGCCGTCTTTGGGTTCCCCAGAAAGAAGCCGTTTGCACCAATACCGTTGAAATAGGCGTGAAAAGAAAAATCATAATTGCCGGGGCGGACCGGGCCTGACGGCACCCGCAGCCGCGCAAAACCGGTCAAGCCGCCGCCAATCGTTGTTTCAGCAGGTATATCGCGCGCATTGATACGGATACGTTCCGGTGCAAAGCGCAGTTTCGGGCGTTCTGTTGCCAGCAAATCAAGGGTAATACGCCAGCTGCCATTATCCTGCGCTTCCAGCGCAACGACACGGCCTGTTATGCGTGTTGAAACATCGGAACCGAGCATCGGCGTCGCCCTGCGTTCGGTTTCCCATTTTCCGCTGACAAGACCCAGCTGGAAAGCCAGCGCCAGCGTCAGTATCTGCGCAACAAGGAAATGCTTCCGCGCGAGGAGCCGGATGACAGCCAGTCCGGTGAGAAGCGCCAGCACCGGCGTCCAATCCGGTTCAAATGACACGGTGAAATAGGCAATCGCGCCAAGGCCGCTGAAAATCGGAATCAGCAGAAAGAAAATCCCGCGCGCCGCTTCCAGACTGACAGCTTCCGCAAAGGCGGCGGGAGCCCTGCGCGCAAGGCTTTTGACGGCGCTGCGGCCATCATCCGGCGTCGGGATTTGCGACGGATCGCGGTCGCGGCGTTCGGCAGGCGCAATTGCAGGGTCAGGCCACGGCTCGGGAAGATATGAGCGCGTCAAGCCGTCAGGCAGGCTTTTGACAAGCGCCCGCTCATTTGCTTCCGCCATATCACCTATGCGCGTCATGCCCCCGCCTGACTGCAAAAAAAGGTCTTTTTGTCGAAATACCCCAAAAGAACAATGTCGCAAGGAGCCGAAACAAACGCGAAGCCCTTGCGCACAATGCTGCCTATGCTACATGAACGCCAGTCGAAATCGAGAGGGTTTCGTTATAGAAATCCTCGCCCTCGCTCTTTGGCGGCGAGCATCAGAATTCAGTTTGCGCCCCTGCCCCGGCAATTGCCGCTGTCTTGACGGGCGCGCGATAAAGTGGAGCTACCATGTCGAAACCGGTCGTCACCCGTTTTGCCCCTTCGCCCACGGGTTATCTTCATATCGGCGGTGCCCGCACGGCCCTGTTCAACTGGCTCTATGCCAAGCATACCGGCGGCAAGATGCTGCTGCGTATCGAAGACACCGACCGTGAACGTTCCACTGATGCCGCCACCGCCGCCATTCTCGACGGCCTGACCTGGCTCGGCCTCGACTGGGAAGGTGACGCGATCTCGCAGTTCGAGCGCGCGCCGCGCCACCGCGAAGTCGCCGAGGAACTGGTTGCTCTCGGCAAAGCCTATTACTGCTACACGACGCCGGAAGAGCTGGAAGAAATGCGCGAAAAAGCGCGTGCCGAAGGCCGCCCGCCGCGTTATGATGGCCGCTGGCGTGACCGCGACCCGTCCGAAGCGCCTGCAGGTGTAAAGCCTGTCATTCGCATTAAGGCGCCGCAGGAAGGCGAAACGCTCGTGCGCGACGCCGTGCAGGGCGATATTCGCTTCCCCAACAAGGATCTCGATGATTTCATCATTCTGCGTTCCGATGGCACACCGACCTATATGCACGCGGTTGTCGTTGACGACCACGACATGGGCGTCACCCATATCATTCGCGGCGACGATCATTTGACCAATGCAGCCCGCCAGACTGTCATCTATGACGCCATGGGCTGGGACGTGCCGCAAATGTCGCATATTCCGCTGATCCACGGTGCGGACGGTGCAAAGCTTTCCAAGCGTCATGGCGCTCTTGGCGTCGATGCTTATCGCGCCATGGGCTATCTGCCCGCAGCATTGCGCAATTATCTCGTCCGTCTCGGCTGGAGCCACGGCGATGACGAAATCATGTCGACCGAACAGATGATCGAATGGTTCGACGTGAAGGACATCAACAAGGGCGCTGCCCGTTTCGACTTCCAGAAGCTCGAAGCGATCAACGGTCTTTATATGCGCGGCAGCGACGACAAGGCGCTGTTTGATGCCCTTGTTGCCGTTCTGCCGGAAATCGAAGGTGGTAAAGAGCTGGCCGCAGCGCTCGATGACAAGCGCAGCGCGCAGCTGCTCACGGCCATGTCCGGCCTGAAGGACCGCGCCAAGACGCTCGTTGAACTTGCCGACGGTGCAAAATTCATTTTCGCAGCGCGCCCGCTCGATCTCGATGAAAAGGCCGCCTCACTTCTCAATGAAGAAGGTCGCGCCGTTCTGAAATCGGTGCTGCCGGATCTGGAAGTTGCCGGCGAGTGGACCATTGAATCACTGGACGCTGTGGTTCGCGCCCATGCAGAAAAAACCGGACTGAAACTCGGCAAGATTGCGCAACCGTTGCGTGCCGCCCTTACCGGGCGCGCTACTTCACCGGGTGTGTTCGATGTGCTTTTCGTGCTGGGTCGCGACGAGTCCTTGGGACGTATTCGCGATCAAATCGGTTAAGGTGCTATCATTCACGCTGACGTGACGAACGGCATATAAATAGTTCAAATTTCGCATTGCATCGCGGACGGTTTGGGATAGTTTGGCGGTCAAAATCGTAGCCGTAATGCGTTAAAAATCGGGCATCCCGCAGTCTTTCGGGGCCCGCCAAGAGATACGAGACAAGTTATAGCAGCGAATGCAATACTGCCGCCTGCGGCGGCAAAGTGGACATGAAAGGAAACATGATGTCAGCTAAGACAGCCAGCTTTACTCTCGACGGCAATACGTTCGATCTGCCTGTGCGACAAGGCACTGTCGGGCCGGACGTCGTCGACATCGGTCCACTTTACAAGAATTCGCATGCCTTTACCTACGATCCGGGTTTCACCTCGACCGCTTCCTGCGAATCCAAGATCACCTATATCGATGGCGACGAAGGCACCCTGCTCTATCGCGGCTATCCGATCGACCAGCTCGCCGAACATGGCGACTTCCTCGAAACCTGCTACCTGCTGCTTTACGGTGAACTGCCGACGGCAACCCAGAAGGCGGATTTCGATTATCGCGTGACCCGTCACACGATGATCCATGAACAGATGACGCGCTTCTTCACCGGCTTCCGCCGCGATGCGCATCCGATGGCCGTGATGGTCGGTTGTGTGGGCGCCATGTCCGCCTTCTACCACGACTCGACCGACATCACCGATCCGCATCAGCGCATGGTCGCTTCCATCCGCCTGATCGCTAAGGTGCCGACGCTCGCCGCAATGGCCTATAAGTACCATATCGGCCAGCCGTTCATGTATCCGAAGAACGACCTCGATTTCGCTTCGAACTTCCTGCACATGTGCTTTGGCGTTCCTTGCGAGGATTACAAGGTCAATCCGGTTCTGGCCCGCGCCATGGACCGCATCTTCATCCTGCATGCCGATCACGAACAGAATGCTTCGACCTCGACCGTGCGCCTTGCCGGTTCGTCGGGCGCCAACCCGTTCGCCTGCATCGCAGCTGGCGTTGCATGCCTCTGGGGCCCTGCCCATGGCGGCGCAAACGAAGCAGCGCTCAACATGCTGGCCGAAATCGGCTCGGTGGATCGCATTCCGGAATTCGTCGCCCGCGCCAAGGACAAGAACGATCCGTTCCGTCTGATGGGCTTCGGTCACCGCGTCTACAAGAACTACGATCCGCGCGCCAAGATCATGCAGAAGACCTGCCATGAAGTTCTGGGCGAACTGGGCATCAAGGACGATCCGTTGCTCGACGTTGCAATGGAACTGGAAAAGATCGCTCTGACGGATGAATACTTCATCGAGAAGAAGCTCTATCCGAATATCGACTTCTATTCCGGCATTACGCTGAAGGCTCTCGGCTTCCCGACCGAAATGTTCACGGTTCTCTTTGCACTCGCCCGCACCGTCGGCTGGGTCGCTCAGTGGAAGGAAATGATCGAAGACCCGCAGCAGAAGATCGGTCGCCCTCGTCAGCTCTACACGGGCGCAACGGAACGCGACTACGTGCCGGTTGCAAAGCGCAAATAAGCGCGGCAAACGCTGAAAACAAAACCCCGGCTGCCAATGGCAACCGGGGTTTCTTTTTGATCCAAATTTGAGTTGTTCAACCCTTGCGACCTTTTTCGATCGCGTCCAGCAGAACCCGCGCCCCGATTTCCCCAGAAGGCCGCTCCGTCGCCATGACCGAAGCGACCGCGTCGAAGCCATCCAGCTGCGCCTGACGCGCTGAACCGGGCCGCATGAGGCGCTCCAGATTGCGCGCCAGCATGCCCGGACGCACAAATTCATTGAAAAACTCCGGCACCACCGGTTCATCGGCAATGATATTGGGCAATGCCGCGCTCCAGATTGTGATCTTCGGCATCAGGAATTTGCGCGCAAACCAGTCTGCCTTGTAGGAAAGCACGCTCGGAATGCGCGACAGCGCCAGTTCCAGCGATACGGTGCCTGACGCGGCAAGTGCTGCATCGGCCCGCGCAAAAGCCTTCCACTTCTCCTCGTCACCCACGACGATCAGCGGCTTCACCGCCCAGTCCCGCGACAGATCGCGCACCATCGCTTCGATGCGCGGCAAGGTAGGCAGAATGACTTCGAGTTTTTCCACGCGCTGCGACAGCTCTTCGACCGCTCTGCCGAAAGGCTCCATCAACATCTGGATTTCCGTGCGGCGAGAACCGGGCAGAAGCAATAGCGTATGTTTGCCGGCTTCCGATCGTTGCGGCTCCAGCGCAAGCTGCGCCGCGCGCGTCTCAATGATCGGCGCATAACTCGACAGGCGATGCCCGACATAGGTTGCCTGCGGTCCATTCAGCCGCTCCATCACATCGACCTCGAACGGCAAAACCGTCAGCACATGATCGATATAGGCGCGCATCGCACGTGCGCGCTGCGGACGCCACGCCCAGACACTGGGCGCGATATACTTGACGATTGGAATGGAGGGATCGGCGGCTCTGATCTTTTTTGCGACGCGATGCGTAAAATCCGGACTATCGATCAGCAGAACACAATCCGGCTTTTCCGCCACGATCTGCCGTGCAGTCTGCCGAATGCGCAACACCAGTCCCGGCAAGTTTTTGATGATGGCACCAAGCCCCATCAAAGCGATTTCATGCGGGTCGAAAAAGGTTTTCAGACCCCGCGCGGCCAGATGATCGCCACCGACACCGACCAGATCCACTAGCCTGTCGGTCTGAAGACGCAAGGCGTCAATCAGGTCAGCACCAAGAAGATCGCCGGATTCTTCACCGGCCACGATTGCTATTTTCAATGGCCGGCTGGTGTTGCTCACCCTTAACTGTCCTTCTCGTGTCGACTGATCGTCTCTATGAAGAGGCCGCCTTCATTGGCCGCCGCAATGGTGTCGCCGAAGCCTAGAATAAATGTACGCCGGGCCTCAACTGCAATCCCGGCGAGACCGGCGCGTTTAGCATTAAGCACAGTGGAAATACCAATGGCAGGCAAATCCGCGCGTTCATCCTGACGGGGTTTGGCCATTTTCACAAGCACTCCTCCGCGCTTGGGAATACGCCCGGCTTCACGCAGTTCACGGACGCGCTCAATCATTAGATCGGTGCCCTCCGCGCCTTCCAGCGCCACCACCCGTCCGCCGACAGCGACAGCGCCCTGCCCGACATCGAGATCGCCGAGCCGCAAAGCCGATTCCATAGCCAGCTTAATATTTCCCGCTTCACGCGCATCCGGCGCAACCTTGGTAAGAATGCGAGCGGGCGACGGAGACAGAAGATCGGGCACGACTTCATGGGCACCAACCACCTTGAAGTCGAATGATTCCAACAGGCCGATAAAGGCCCGCAGCAAAGCGTCGTCGCCTTGCCCAAGCGCGCGAAACACATGCGGCACAGCCCGCAACGTCGGCCAGTCGAGCTTGAGGTCACTGAGATGCGGCCTGCTGCGCACGCCTCCTGCCAGGACAACTCGCGAAACGCCAGCCGCTTTCATGGAGCGAACAAGCTTTGCAAATTCGACAACCGATACTTCCTGATGCTCATAATTATAGAGCACCCGGTCGGCTTCTTCACGCAAGGGAACGAGAAAGGGCGGTGTGTCAGCGTTTTGAAGCGCCTCAGCCACGGCAATGGGCAACAGGCCGTTGCCCGCAATAATACCGACACGCCCGCCATCGACGGACTGACGCGCCAAGTTTTCAGCTTTCGTCGCTGTCATGCCCGAGTCCACCATGAGCCGCATCGAGCGGTGGCGTGGTATAGGCGCGTTTCGTATCGGCACTGATAAAGGCAATCATATCGGCGACCGCCTGAGAATCCGGGAAAGCTGCGAGTACGTCGATGGTACGGTCGCGCACCGGCTTGGTACGGTCGAACAGCATACGCACGGCATGGCGCAGATTGTGAATTTCCTTGCGCTCCATGCCGGAACGCTTCATGCCGACGATGTTGAGCCCGCCCAGATGCGCATGATTGCCGATGGCCATGCCATAAGGGATGACATCGCCTACCACGGCAGCCATGCCGCCGATGAACGCATGGTGTCCGACGCGCACGAACTGGTGCACAGCCGCACCGCCGCCCAAAATGGCATGGTGTTCGATGGTCGTATGACCGCCGATCATCACATTGTTCGAGAAAGTGACATGATCGCCGATATCGCAATCATGCGCCACATGGGCATAAGCGAGGAAGGAGCAGTCGTCGCCGACCGAAGTATAGCCGCGCGCACTGTCGGAGCCACGGTGCATGGTGACGCCTTCGCGGATCATGCAATTCGCGCCGATCTTCAGCGTGGTCGGGCCGCCTTTATGCTTGTTGTTCTGCGGATCGCAGCCGAGAACGGCATGCGGATAGACCTTCGCGCCCGCGCCAAGCGTGGTCGCGTCTGTGATCACCACATGGCTCATCAGGACGGAATTGTCGCCGATGACAGCGCCCGATTGAATATGACAGAAGGGGCCTACAGACACACCCTGGCCCAGTTCCACACCCGGCTCGACAAGAGCGGTGGGGTGAATGATTGTTTCGTTCATTATAATGCTCACTGGCTTTCTTCACCGGCGTTGATCATCGCCGCGACTTCCGCTTCAGCAACTTTCACACCATCAACCTCAGCCACGCACTCATATTTGGAAATATTGGCGCGCTGTTTGGTTTTCTTGACATGCAGAAGCAGGCGATCGCCCGGAACAACCGGACGGCGGAACTTCGCATTGTCGATCGTCATAAAATAGACCACGCCCGGGCGACCGGTCTTGCGCTGCAGCAGCGAGATGGCACCAGCGGTCTGCGCCATGGCTTCGATAATCAGAACACCCGGCATGATCGGCTTTTCCGGGAAATGCCCGGTAAAATGCGGCTCATTGATCGTGACATTCTTTATGCCGGTTGCCGAACGATCGCCATCAATATCCACGATCCGGTCAATCAGCAGAAAGGGATATCGGTGCGGCAACACTGCCAGAAGATCCTGAATATCCGCCGCTTCGAGTTTCGTCTGTTCCGTATCACTCATCTGAGGATTGCTCCTTTCTTGATTGCCCGATGCTGCGAATGTTCGCGATATCGCGGAACCATTGCTTGATAGGACGTGCGGGAAGACCTCCCCAACGTTCTCCATCGGGTATATCGTTCATAACACCGCTCGCAGCGGCAATCTGCACGCCCGAGCCGATAATCAGGTGATCCGCAAGACCGACGCGACCGCCAAGCATGGTCCCGTCGCCGATCACGCAACTTCCGGAAATACCGCAATGCGCGGCAATGAGACAAAAACGACCGATGCGCACATTATGCGCAATCTGGACGAGATTATCGATTTTGGAGCCCTCACCGATCACCGTGTCGCTCAGCGACCCGCGATCAACCGTCGTATTGGCTCCGATCTCGACATTGTCCTGAATAACAACCCGACCGATCTGTGGAACTTTATCAAGTCCTGCAGCGCCGGGGACATAGCCGAAACCGTCCTGACCGATACGCACGCCGGGATGCAACAAAACACGATTGCCGATAAAAGCGCACTGGATCGTCACACCAGGCCCGACATAGCTGTCGCGTCCAATCTGGCAATTCTCGCCGATCACCGCCGTTGCAGCAATCAACGTGCCTGAACCGATGGTGACGCCCTTGCCGATCACCGCGCCCGCTTCAACGGTCGCGCCATCTTCGACATGCGCTGAAGGGTGGATAAAAGCCTGCGGGGAAATGCCGGTTTCGCCAAGCCAGCTTTCCATCTTGGCCGAGGTCGGAAACAGCATGCGCCCAACGGCGGAAAAATCGCGATGCGGATTGCGGGTAATCAGGGCTGCCATATGCGAAGGAACGCTTGGAGCGACATCTTCCTTGCAGAGAACGCCAGCGGCTTTGATACCGGCCAGCGCTTCGGCATTTTTCTTACCTTCCACGAAGATAAGCGAACCCTCTCCGGCATCCTTCATGGAAGCCAGACGCTCAACAGAACGCGGTGCAAGCTTCGGGTCACGAAGTCTTGCACCGGTGAAATCAGCAACATCGCCAATCGTGAGTTCACGAGAAGGCGAGAAAAAGACGGGATCTGCCATCAGTACACTTTCTCTCCCGGGGCGTAGCCGCCCCGGGGAAAGGCAAATCGGTTAGAACTTGGTCGAAACACCGAAGTTGAAGTTCTGAACCTTATCAGTATCAGCCCTCGCGACCGGGAATGCGTAGTCGAAGCGCAACGGACCGAACGGCGAAGCCCACATCAGGCTGAGACCGACCGAAGCGCGAAGCTTCTTGTCGTCGCCGAGAACCGGCTGATTACCCAACACGTCGTCACCGCCATAGAGCATGGCCGCATCAGCGAAGAATGCCCCACGGATACCGAGGCTTTCCGGTACGACAGGCATCGGGAACTGCACTTCAGCCGTACCGTTGATGTAGGTCGTGCCGCCCATCCAGTAACGCTGGCCGCTGGCAGAATCCTGGTAACGACCAATGCCGTTGAACTTGAAGCCGCGAATGATATCCGAATTGTTCTTGAACAAGTCGAAGATACGAACGCCGTCGTCGCCGAATTCGTGGATGTAACCACCACCGACACCCAGCATACCGACAATGTCGGCTTCCTGCGCCAGCGTCTTATAGTAGTTACCCTTGAAAGTCGTCTTCAGGAACTTCGCATCGCCACCAAGACCTGCAAATTCCTGCGTGAACTTGCCAAAGAGGCCTTCATGCGGATTCTTCATGTCATCGATGGTGTTATACGTCAGCGAATAGCTGACCGACGAGCGAAGCCATGGGCTGTTTTCTGCAGCTTCCTGCAGAGCAGGCGCATAGTAATCAGCAATATTGTCGCGGAACAGGTCATACTTTTCCTGAACCAGGTTGTAAGCGAGACCGACCGAGAAGTTTTCCGTGACCGGAAGACCGAAGCGAATCGTACCGCCAGTCTGCTCGACGTCGTAGTCATCGTTCACGCGATAGCTGCGACGGAATACGTCGAAGCCAGCCGAAATGCGATAGCCAAGGAAATACGGTTCCGTGAAGGACAGGCCGTAATTGCGCATATCGTCCTGACCGGCACCGGCGCTGAGACGGATATACTGGCCGCGACCGAGGAAGTTACGCTCAGTGATTGCACCTTCGACAGACGCACCCGGCGTTTCGCCGCCGGTGGTGTAACCGCCACCGATGGAGAATTCACCCGTCGACTTTTCGACAACATCCACAACCAGAATCACCTGGTCCGGCTCGGAACCCGGAGCGGTCGAGATGTTGACGGTCTGGAAGAAGTCCAGAGCCTCAAGGCGACGCTTGGCGCGCTGCACCATGACCTGATTGAAGGCATCGCCTTCGTTCATGTCGAACTCACGACGAATCACGTAATCGCGCGTCTTGTCGTTGCCGCGGATTTCGATGCGCTGGATATAAGCGCGCGGACCCTGATCAACGCTATAGACAACCGAGATCGTGCGATTCTCGAAGTTGCGGTCACCGCGTGGCTCAACCTTGGCGAAGGCATAACCGCTGCCGGCAACACTTTCAGTTACAGCCAGAACGGAATCTTCAACTTCCTTGGCGCTATAGGCGCGACCCGAACGGGTCTTCACGAGACCGGACAAAGCGTCTGTATTGACGCCATCAACGGTGCTTTCAACACTCACATCGCCGAAGGTGTAACGCTGACCTTCATCGACGGTGATCGTAATCGTGTATTCATTGGTAGCCGGATCGAGAACCGCATTCGACGAAACAACGCGGAAATCGGCATAACCACGATTGTAATAGAAGCGACGCAGCGTTTCTTCATCAGCCTGCAAACGGCCTTCGTCATAAACGTCATTACGGGTCAGCCACGACAGCGGGTTCGAACGCTTGGTGGAGATGACGTCGCGCAGACGGCGACCGCTATAGGCCTGATTGCCGACGAATTCGATATTTTCGATCTTGGTGCGCGAGCCTTCATTGACTTCATAGACAACGTTGACGCGACCCTGACCGAGATCGACAGTGCGCGCATTAACCGTCGCATCGCTGCGTCCGATACGTGCATAGGCAGCCTTGATCGTTTCCTTGTCCGATTCCATCGTCGCCGCATCGAAAGGCGAACGCGGCTTCAGCTGCACGGCGCGCGTCAGGTCAGGATCCTTGATCTTCTTATTACCCTGGAACAGGACGTTGTTGACCACGGAACGCTCACTGACGGTCACGACAAGCGTGCTGCCAGACTGGTTGATGCGAACATCGGAAAACAGGCCCATGCCGAAAAGACGCTTCACAGCGGCATCGATATCGGCGCTGGTGAAGGCTTTACCCGGACGAATGTCGATATTGTCGCGAATGGTCTGAGCATCAACGCGCGTATTACCGCGAACATCGATACGGCTCACAACGGCAGCTTCCGCGACATTCACGGATGCGAGCGAGAGCGCAGCAGTACCCGAAGCCACTAGAGCCACCGACATGGCGAGCGCGGACGCGGCGCCAAAGAATTTAGAACTTGCCGTCATAGGCTTTCCGAACCTTCGTTTCTGTCCCCGGGACGATTAACCCAGAAAAATGCGTACAGATACAACCGTATTAGCCGGTTTTTCCATACAAGCAAGCGTTGCGGTTAAATTCTGTTTACTTAGGCAACAAGCGTGGCATCCATGCCACGCGAATTGTGAGTTATGGTAAACAGATTGCTTAGCTTTTCTGGTCGTCGCTCCCAATGTTCACTTCTGTTTAACACCTTGCCCGGCCTCCGTCGGTCAAAGCGTCGCCTCACTGCAGTCAGCTTAACCGGACAAGCCGGTCTGGCCAATAATCCCCAAGATCGTCATCCCCCAAGATTTCAATTCCTAGGACCGCTGCCTGAGACAGTCGGCATTTGATCTAGCAGGCAAAGAGGTCGTTGAAAAGTACGAACCCCATAAATCCCATCACAAGAAGGAATCCGATGCGGTAGAAAATTTCCTGCGCCGCCGGTGAAACCGGGCTGCCCTTGACCGCTTCGACCGCGTAGAAAACCAGATGCCCGCCATCCAGCGGCGGCAGGGGAAACAGGTTCAAAAGCCCGATCCCGATGGAGAGCATAGCCGTCAATTGTATCAACCAGTCAAAGCCGGCGCTCGCCGCCTTGCTCGCCATATTGGCGATCTTGACCGGCCCACCGAGCTGACACTTGTCCTCACGGCCAAAGGCGAAACGTGTGAAAAACTCACCTGTGCGGCTGATGATGAAGCCCGTTTCCATCACCGCCTGCCCGACTGATTCGAGCGGACCATATTCAATACGGCGGAAATTGCCGACCGCTTCCGTGGTCTCGACACCGATGGCGCCAAGCTTCACCTTGTTGCCGAGCGGATCGGTTCTCTCGACGGTTGCGGGCGTCGCCTTGAGATCAACCATCTTGCCGCCGCGCTCCACCGTGAAGTCGAGCGTATCGCCTGCACGGCCCGAAACGATGCGCTGTACATCGGCAAAAGTGGTGATCTTCTCGCCCTCAACGCTGATAAAGCGATCACCGGGTTCAAAACCGGCAGCCGCAGCCGGGCTGTTCGGCTGAACGCCCGCAATCAGGGGATCGGCGATCTGCCGCCCATAAAGCGCAAAGAAGACGCTGAAAATCACGATGGTCAGGATGATATTGAAAGCAGGACCGGCAAAAACCGTTGCCGCACGTTTCCAGACCGGCTGAGTGTGGAACGCGCGCTTGCGATCCTCCTCGCTCAGTGCATTGTTAGCCACACCGACGGGCGAACTGGTTTCGCTTTCATCGCCAATGAACTTCACATAGCCGCCAAGCGGGATTGCAGAGAGCTTCCAGCGGGTTCCACGACGGTCGGTGAAGCCGAGAAGTTCGGGGCCGAAGCCAATTGAAAATGCCTGCGCACCGATGCCGCACCATCGCGCCACCAGATAATGCCCCATCTCATGCACGAATACGACGATTGTGAGAACGAAAAGGAACGGTACGATTGTCCCGACAAGCAGGCTTTCACCGCCGAAGAAAAAGGCCAGAGCCTCCTGCAAATGACTACTCCTTACAAATCACCCAGTGATCGACAGCGGCCACAGCACGGCATCGACCCTCGTACTCTACGAATCGTCTGCCGCTTAGAAACTGAAAAAGATAGCAGATGGCACATCCGGCTCCGCAATCACGGCACCAAAGAGGTATAGAAGTGCAGCGGCGGCGACAAGCCCATCCACACGGTCCAGCACGCCACCATGCCCCGGCAGAAGACGGCCAGAATCCTTGGCGCCGAACTGGCGCTTCACCCAGGATTCCGCCAGATCGCCGATCTGCGAAACGATAGAGAGCAGAAGCGCCAGCAACGGCACGATCAGGCTACCCGGTGTCGCCACCAGCGAAGCGACCAGAATGCCGCCAGCGACCGCCGCCGCAGCACCGCCAATAGCGCCAGACCATGTCTTGTTGGGCGAAAAACGCGGCGCAAGCTTTGGCCCGCCCAAAGCGCGACCATTGAAATAGGCTGCGATGTCAGTGGACCAGACGACGGCGAACAGAAAAACGATGGCCGTAAAGCCGAAGGGCTCGTCACCGCGCAGGAGCGAAAGCGATATCGCCGAGAACCCGGCATAGAAAAGTCCGGCGGCAGGCCAGCCACGCCCGGTTTTCCACTGCGTGGCGAGAAGAATCAGCGTTCCCAGCAAAAGCGTGCCGATGGTCAGCAACGCGCTGCGGTCCAGAATAAGAAGGATGGCTGTCAGGACCAGCCAGAGCCAGCCGAAAACCCGCGAAAACGATGTTTGACGTGGAGCGCTCAGCGCCGTCCATTCGTAGAACATCGCCAGACCGATAGCGATAGCGAAAAGCGTGAAACCCAACCCGCCTACCCAGGTCAGCCACAAGGCCAATGCGCCGAGCACGATGGCGGTGAGAATACGGGTTTGCAGATTGGACATTGACACCTTTCGGCTTGCACTACGTCAGAGCATGCGATGCGATGGAACAGAGCAATGACGAAGCACGGCTGCGAAACGATCTGTCATGCCGCACCTATTGCCCCATTGCCCGGCTGCCCTCTTCGCATTCGACGAGGCCGTCTTCAAGACTGCTCCGCGCCTCCACACCACCAAAGCGGCGCTCACGCTGACGGAACACTTCATAGGCAGCATCGAGATCGGCCGGACGGAAATCCGGCCAGTGACCGGGCAGAAACAGAAATTCCGCATAAGCGGCCTGCCAAAGCAGAAAATTCGACAGACGCATCTCGCCACTGGTGCGGATGATGAGGTCCGGGTCGGGCATGGAAGCGGTATCGAGATTTGCCGAGAGCAGCTCGGCGGAAATTGACGACGGGTCGAGACGACCGGCAGCGACGTCGCGCGCCAGGCTCTTGACTGCACGGACGATCTCGTCGCGAGACCCGTAATTGAAGGCAATCACCAGATTGAGACCGGTATTGCGGCGGGTCAGCGCTTCTGCTTCGGTGAGCAGCCCACGAATATCGTCGGTCAGCCCTTCGCGCTCGCCGATGATGCTGACCTTCACATTGTTACGATGAAGATCGGCAAGATCGCGACGGATAAACAGTTTGAGCAGACCGAGCAGGTCATTGACCTCACCGCTCGGTCGCGACCAGTTTTCGGAAGAAAACGCAAAAAGCGTGAGAAAGCCAAGACCGCGATCACCCGCCGCCCGCACCGTTTCGCGCAGCGCTTCCACGCCAGCACGATGCCCGGCGCTACGCGGCAAGCCGCGCGCCTTCGCCCAACGGCCATTGCCATCCATAATAATGGCGATGTGGCGCGGATCGGACATTCCTGGCTCTCCTTTTACGAACGTCATACAGGTCCTAGACCTGCATGATTTCGCCTTCCTTGACAGCAACGACCTTGTCCATCTCGGCGATGGTGTCGTCGGTCAGCTTCTGCACCTTTTCGGACAGAACGCGGCTGTCATCCTGACTGATGTCGCCGTCCTTCTCCAGCTTTTTCAGCGTATCCATACCGTCGCGACGCACATGGCGAGCGGCAATACGGCCCTGCTCCGCATATTGATGCGCAATCTTGACCAGTTCCTTGCGGCGCTGTTCGTTCAGTTCCGGCAGCGGAATACGCAGTGTCATGCCGTCGGTGATCGGGTTGAGGCCCAGACCGGAATCACGGATAGCGCGCTCGACGGCGCCAACCATGCTCTTGTCCCAAACGGAAACCGAAAGCATGCGCGATTCCGGAACCGTGATATTGGCAACCTGATTGATCGGCATCGTCGCGCCATAGGCTTCGATGGTGATTGGCTCAAGCAGGCTGGCGGAAGCGCGACCGGTACGAAGACCGTTCAGATCGTGCTTCAAAGAATTGACTGCGCCTTCCATGCGGCGTTTCAGGTCGTTGATGTCAAAAGCATCACTCATGCATATTCTCCTTCGATACGCAGCAAGGCATGTGAACGATCAGTGTCGATCAATTATCGGAAACGATCGTGCAACGTCCCTTGCCTTGCAGAATTTCGGCCAAGCCGCCGTTTTCATGGATGGAATAGACTATTATCGGAATGTTGTTCTCACGCGCAAGGGCAACAGCTGCCGTATCCATGACAGCCAGTCCGCGATCGAGAACTTCCTTGTGGGTGAGCGTGTCGAACCGGGTCGCGGTCGGGTCTTTCTTGGGATCAGCCGAATAGATGCCGTCCACCTGCGTGCCCTTCAAAAGCGCATCCGCGCCGATTTCTGCGGCGCGCAACGCTGCCGCTGAATCGGTCGTGAAGAACGGATTGCCCGTACCGCCTGCAAAAATCACCACTTTGCCCTCGTCCATATAGGCCGTCGCCTGACGCTGCGAGAAACTCTCGCAGATTTCCGGCATTGCTATGGCGGAGAGAACAACGGCGTCCACGCCGATCTTGTGCAGCGAGGTGCGCAGCGCCAGCGAATTGATCACCGTCGCCAGCATACCCATATGGTCACCCGTCACGCGGTCGCCGCCCTTGGACGCCACCGCGACACCACGGAAAATATTGCCGCCGCCGATCACCACGCCGACTTCGACGCCGAGCAGCCGGGCCTGTTTGATATCGTTGGCGATACGATCTGCAACGGAGACATCGATGCCGAAACCCTGACTGCCCATCAATGCCTCGCCCGAGGCTTTCAAAAGGACGCGTTTATAGGCGGGCTTGCCGGACATGGAATGCTCTCCACTGATCGTAATAAAGTGATTGTGTTGCGTTCCGATACACGAAGGGCACCGCGTTGTCACGCGATGCCCTTCATAATCAAAAGCCTTTTCAGGCTAAAGCATGTTCTGAAAGCGCAAATACGCTTTCAGAGGAAGACCAGAGCCGATTAACCCTTGGCTGCAGCAGCGACTTCAGCAGCGAAATCGCTTTCTTCCTTTTCGATGCCTTCACCAAGTGCGATACGGGCAAAGCCGGTGATCTTAGCCGGAGCGCCGATGGCCTTTTCAGCTTCCTTGAGGGCAGCTGCAACCGTCAGGTCAGGATTGATGACGAAAGCCTGCGAAAGAAGAACAACTTCTTCGTAGAACTTGCGCATACGGCCTTCGATCATCTTTTCGATGATGTTGTCCGGCTTGCCGGATTCGCGAGCCTGCTCAATGAAGATCGCCTTTTCGCGCTCGGCAGCAGCCGGGTCGAGTTCTTCAGCGGTCAGAGCGAGCGGGTTGATAGCGGCAACGTGCATGGCGACCTGACGGCCGAATGCGTTTGCAGCTTCTGCGTCACCTGCGGTTTCGATAGCAACCAGAACGCCGAGCTTGCCGAGACCGTCAGCAACGCCGTTGTGGATGTAGGTTGCAACTGCACCCTGCGGAACGGACAGAGCAGCCGAACGACGGAAACCAATGTTTTCGCCAATGGTTGCAACTGCGTCCTTCGCAGTTTCGGTAACGGTCTTGCCGTCGATGTTGGCGTTGGCCACAGCTTCAGCCGAACCGTCGGTGGTCAGGGCAGTCTGAGCGATCTTGCGGACCAGATCCTGGAAAGCGTCGTTGCGGGCAACGAAGTCGGTTTCGGAGTTGACTTCAACGACAACAGCCTTGTTGCCGGAAGATGCAACGCCAACCAGACCTTCAGCAGCCGTGCGGCCAGCCTTCTTGTCAGCCTTTGCAATGCCCTTGGCGCGCAGCCAATCGACAGCAGCTTCGATGTCGCCGTTGGTTTCTGCAAGAGCAGCCTTGCAGTCCATCATGCCAGCGCCGGTCAGTTCGCGGAGTTCTTTAACCTGAGATGCGGAAATGCTCATTGTGTCGCCTTTCACGAAAGCGAAGGCACACCGAATGGGTGTGCCAACTTTGAACCGGCGCCATTTTGACGAAGCGTGAATTTGCCCGAAAACCGTCAAACGTGCTTCGGAATCACGCGTCCGCGCCGGAATGAAACGAGATTATCCATCCGCCTCTATCAGAGATATGACGGATGGATGAAATCAAACGCTGATTAAGCGCCTTCAGCCGGAGCTTCGAGAGCTGGCTCAACCGGAGCTTCAGCCTGCGCACCGATGTCGATGCCCATTGCGCCCTGCTGGCGAGCAATACCGTCGAGAGCAGCGCGTGCAACCAGATCGCAATAGAGCGAGATAGCGCGTGCAGCGTCGTCGTTGCCCGGGATCGGGTAGTCGATCTGGTCCGGATCGCAGTTCGAATCGATCACGGCAACAACCGGAATGCCAAGACGCTTGGCTTCCTGGATAGCAATTGCTTCCTTGTTGGTGTCGATGATGAAGATCAGGTCAGGAACCGAACCCATGTCCTTGATGCCACCGAGTGCGCGGTCAAGCTTTTCACGCTCACGCTGAAGGTTCAGAAGTTCCTTCTTGGTGAAGCCTTGGCCTTCGCCAGCCAGAAGTTCGTCGAGCTTGCGCAGACGCTGGATCGAGTTGGAGATCGTCTTCCAGTTGGTCATCATGCCGCCGAGCCAGCGGGCGTTGACGTAGTACTGAGCCGAACGGTTTGCTGCATCGGCAATGATGTCCGAAGCCTGACGCTTCGTGCCGACGAACAGGACGCGACCGCCGCGAGCAACGGTGTCCGAAACGATCTTCAGCGCGTTGTGCAGCAGAGGAACGGTCTGGGACAGGTCCATGATGTGGATGTTGTTACGAGCGCCATAGATGAAAGGCGCCATCTTCGGGTTCCAGCGGTGGGTCTGGTGGCCGAAGTGAACACCAGCTTCCAGAAGCTGGCGCATGCTGAAATCAGGCAATGCCATCTTTATTTTCCTTTTCCGGTTTAACCTCCACGGGCTGAGGCGATTGCTCGCCACCGGAGGTTCTTGCCGGATTTCTCCCGGCAAAAGCCCAATCCCGTGTGTGGAATAGGCGCGCTGTTAACCGATCGCGCCATGAATTGCAAGTCATCCAGCCAATATAACGCCAAACGGCGTATCTGGGCATCCTCAATTGCAGGATTTGGCCTTTTCCTTGGCCGCATCGAATACGTCCAGCTTCACGAGCTTGCCACGCATGGCGAAGTCACCATAGTCCATGGTGAGATCGCGCGTGATACCATTGCGGTAAAGTTTGAAGTTGATGCGATAGATCGGCAGCCCGTCCTGCTTTTCCTTGTCATCGAAATAAGCAATCGTCACCGGCCAGACCGGGTCTTTGGAAAAAGGGCCCATGAACTTGGTTTCATCATCCGACGGGGTCTGCCCCTTGCCGACAACGACTGTGGTGGCGACCACGCGGTCGGCGTCTTCCGACGCATCGAACAGCGACGTCTGATAGAACTTCTGACCCGCTTCAGCCTTGCCGATCAGCTCTTCCATATGCTGGGTCGGAAATTGCGTCCCGCGCAGATCAATCTTGTTTTCCTTCGGCTTCGACAGTTCCACCACCGTCTTGCCACCTTCAAGTTTGGCATCGCCGCGCACTTCCTTGACAAGTTCCTTGTCGACAAAGGTCTTGTTGACGAAGCGGAAGCTCTTGCCGTCGCTGCCTTCGAAGGTCGTCGTCTGCTGATCGGTGACGCGCTGCGGCTGCTCTTCCATGTCGATGCGGGTCACGAAACGGAAGTTCGTCGTATAGCCTTCGCAGGCAGATCCGTTGAACTCATAGACCATGCGCCCAGTCAGACCGCTGATGCCTGACTTTTCATCGGCGCGGTCCAGCGTCAAATCGTAAACGGCGCGATGCGGCACCAGCGTTACCGTCGAAGCCGCTTGGGCCACGCTCGCAAGTCCTGCCCACACACAGGCGGCGGTTCCACTTGCAGCAACAACCACTTTAAAACCCGGCTTCAAAAAACGCATACATGAATCTCCCGATGAGTTGACAAGCATGATAAAAAAACTCGTGGCGGAAGCGAGGCAAAAAACGCACCCTTCCCAAAAAGCTTCACCGATTCTGCCTATAGGGTGACGGAGAAGTCCCTTTGCAAGCAAGGATTAATGCAATGACCGACACGATCGAAAGCCGCTTGAAAAACCTGGGTATATCCCTGCCCGTAGCCGCGGCACCGGCTGCAAACTATGTCCCCTTTGCTGAAACAGGCTCGCTTTTGCTCACTTCGGGCCAGCTGCCGCTGGAAAATGGCAAACTTGTGCACACTGGCCAGGTTGGCGACAAATTGACGGTTGCCCATGGCCAGGTTGCGGCGCGCGCCTGCGCCGTGAACATTCTGGCACAGGCCAAGGCTGCGCTCGGCGATCTTGAAAAAATCAAGCGCATCGTGAAGATCACCGTTTTTGTGTCCTCGACCGCTGATTTCGTTGAACAGCATCTCGTTGCCAATGGCGCGTCCGATCTGCTCGTCGCCGTTTTGGGCGATGCTGGCAAACATGCGCGTTCCGCCGTCGGCGTCGCCAGCCTGCCGCTCAACGCGCCGGTTGAAGTCGAAGCGATTATCGAGGTTGCATAATGTCCTCCATCGACTGGCTCGCAAAGCGCCCGGTGGCGCATCGCGGATTGCACGATCTGAACAAAACCCGCTGGGAAAACACGCTCGCTGCGTTTGAGGCAGCCGCCAAGGCGGGCTTTGCTATCGAGTGCGACGTGCATCTGACGAAAGACGGCGGCGTGGTCGTTTTCCATGATGACGACCTGCAACGTCTTGCCGGTCGCGAGGGTCGCATCAGCGACCTCACGCTCTCCGAAGCAACCGCGCTTAACGTCGGCGGCACTGCCGAGCGCGTCCCGACGCTTCGCCAGATGCTTGATCTGGTCGATGGACGAGTTCCGCTGGTGATCGAACTCAAGGGCATCGAAGGTCGCGATGACGGGCTGGTCGCAGCCGTTGCCCGCGAGCTTGGCGAATATAAGGGCGAAGCGGCCATCATGTCGTTCGATCATCACCTGATCCGCCGCTTTGCAAGCGACGCGCCTGGCATTCCGGGCGGGCTGACGGCGGAAGGCACCCGCACGCAGGATTTCGAAGCGCATTTCTCCATGCTCGCGCATGGCATTTCCTTCGTATCCTATAATGTGCATCATCTGCCGAACCCGTTCGTCACCTTCGTGCGGGAAAAGCTGCATATGCCGGTCATCAGCTGGACAGTGCGCGACCGGGAAATGCAGAAGCACAGCGAACTCAATGTCGAACAGATCACGTTCGAAGGGTTCGACCCTCGCTCACTGGTCGCCTGAGAGCAAAGGATTTGCGGTGAACGACGAAGATCCGCACAGTGAAGAAAGATTCGTTCTTCGCATCGTTGAAAATATCAGCGAGTTTACGGAAGACGAATGGGGCAGTCTTGCCGGGGCCTCCCGGCAGGACGCGAACTATAATCCTTTCACGACCCGCGCTTTCCTGTCCGCGCTGGAGGAATCGGGTTCCGTTTCCCGAAAAGCAGGTTGGCTGCCGCGCCATCTGCGTCTTGAAAACAATCGTGGCGAATTGCTCGGCGTTGTACCGAACTATCTGAAAGGACACAGCCAGGGCGAATATGTGTTCGACCACGGTTGGGCCGATGCTTTCGAGCGGGCTGGCGGGCGTTACTACCCGAAATTTCAGGCGGCTATTCCCTTCACGCCCGCAACCGGGCCGCGCCTTCTCAACCATATTGCCTATGATGGCGAAGCCGTGCGGCTGGCACTGGCAGGCGGTTTGCGCGAGCTAACCGATCAGGCAGGCGTATCCTCGGCGCATGTGACATTTGCCCTGCCCGACGAAATAAATGCGCTGGAACGCGCGGGCTTTCTGCACCGGACGGACCAGCAGTTTCATTTTATAAACAACGGCTTTTCCAATTATGATGACTTTCTGAGTGAACTTGTTTCGCGCAAACGCAAGGCGCTCAAAAAGGAACGCCGCGAAGCGCTGTCCGATGGCATTGAAATCGTCTGGCTGACCGGCAGCGACCTGACGGAAGCGGTCTGGGACGATTTCTTTGCTTTCTATATGGATACGGGCAGCCGCAAATGGGGCCGCCCTTATCTCAACCGCAAGTTCTATTCGCTGATCGGCCAGACCATGGCCGAGGATATTCTGCTGGTCATGGCAAAACGCGCCGGACGCTATATTGCCGGTGCCATCAATTTCATCGGTGGGGACAGGCTGTTCGGCAGACACTGGGGTTGCATCGAGGACCACCCCTATCTGCATTTCGAGGTCTGCTACCATCAGGCCATCGACTTCGCCATCGAGCGCAAGCTGCGCGTGGTGGAGGCAGGCGCGCAGGGCGAACATAAGCTTGCACGCGGTTATGTGCCAGTAACGACCCATTCCGCGCATTACATCGTCAATGAAAGTTTCCGAAATGCGGTGAGCGACTATCTCGTTCAGGAACGGCGCGAGGTCGAGCAAATTCATGAGGCACTGGAGGAACACACACCCTACCGCCACGAAGCTGCCCCCACGAAGCTTGCCTAACGCCTCTCTATGCGGTCAAATTTGGCAAAGTCCAGCATTGGAGAGAATCGCATGTCTGCCACCTATGACGACAACAACATCTTCGCGAAAATCCTGCGGGGTGAAATTCCGTCCACCCGCGTCTACGAAACCGACGATGTCGTCGCTTTCATGGATGTCATGCCGCAGGGCACCGGCCACACGCTGGTTGTGCCGAAGGCGCCGTCGCGCAATCTGCTCGACGCCAAGCCGGAAAAGCTGGCCGTCGTCATCGCCGCCGTGCAGAAAATCGCGCAGGCCGTGAAGAAGGCTTTCAATGCCGATGGCGTCACCGTCATGCAGTTCAACGAACCGGCTTCCGGCCAGACCGTCTATCATCTGCATTTCCACGTCATTCCGCGTTTTGAAGGCGTCGCTCTCAAGCCGCATACTGGCCAGATGGAAGACGCAGCCGTTCTTTCAGCAAATGCTGAAAAAATCCGCGCAGCGCTCTGATAAGACTCACTCTTAGAGCGTCAACAGACCGGCAATCAGCAGGATTTCCGCAACCGCGATACCGACAAGCAAACGCTTGCCAGCCATCAGATAGGCGGCAAATCCTGCACCGGCGGCTCCGACCCGAAGCCATATCGGCGAATCGGCAAGTGCGCCGTTCGGATAAAGAATAAGCTGTGCAATCACGCCCGCGACCAGCGCGGTTGCCACACAGCGCACCAGCACAAGAAACTCGGAATCCTCGCGGACTCGCCCGCCGACGATTACGCCCATGACGCGAAAAATATAGGTCGGCAGCGATCCCGCCAGAATGATGAAGACGAACGGCCACCACTGGCTGTCAAAACTGTCCCAGTTCATAGCGCCTTCTCCTTCGTCATGCTGCGCTTTCTGTGGAATCCAAAGGCGATCAGGCCACCCACAATGCCCGTGCAGAGCAGGTCATATCCCGGCATGAACTGGTGAAAGAGCGGAAACAACAGCAAGCCGGACGCCATCGCGACCTGCCCTGCCAGTTCGCGCGCCGACCGCCAGAGCGAGGTCAGAAAATACATTGGCGTCAGCAGGAAAAGGGCTGCAAACACAACCGGCGGGAACGAAGACGACAGCATATAGACAGTCGCCACCACCAGCGCATTGGTTCCAACCAGAACCGAGCCGATCCCGGCAAAATAGCTGGTGCGCATGTCACGCGGAATATTGCGCAACTCCTCCATCGCCATGACCCAGGCCGTCACCGCCACGAAATGGCAGAGCACCGCTAGCGTCAGCTTACGCGTTTTTGGCCCTTTGAGTTCCGGCAGAAGCGCCACTACCATCGGCATGAGGCGCACCGAGGACAGTCCGACAGCGAGCGCAGCGGCAGGCAGTGTTGCGCCTGCACTGACGGCACCGATCAGCACGACCTTGGCGGGCAGTGCCCAGATGGTCAGCGTCATGAACACCGCCTGCCCGACCGAAATGCCGCTTTCAATCGCAAGCCCGGCAAAGCCGACAAACGAACTCATCAGCAAGATGGCCGGAATGCTGAAAATGCGGCTGCAACCACGCAGAAACCAGCGAAAATGCTGGCCGCTATGCGCTGGCGCAATGTCCTGATGTGGAGGCTTATCTGGAAGATGAGTCGCTGGCATGAAGCCACGTTAGAATAGAATTGACCGAGGATCGATAAGTTTAAACTTCAAACGAAAACGGCCCCTCCGAAGAGGGGCCGTCTGTTCATGCATTTATTTCTTGCGCGGCACTTTCGGCACCGACGATTTGGCGCTTGAAGCTTTCGGCGCCGCTTTTGCAGCTGGCTTCGGAGCTGGTTCGTCCTTACCGGCCAGAACCTTTTCCTTTTCAGCCTTCTTCGGCGCGGCCTTCCGGCGCGGAGAAATCTTCTTCTCGGCCGGAATATCCTTCTTCGGCTTCACCGGCTGCTCGGCGACGGATTCCAGCGACAGATCGGTCTTGCCGTCTGCCTTGGTGATCACATCGACGCGTACCGTACCGCCATGCTTGAGCTTTCCGAACAGCACTTCATCGGCCAGCGGCTTCTTGATGTGTTCCTGAATGACACGTCCGAGCGGACGCGCGCCCATGCGCTCATCATAGCCCTTGTCGGCCAGCCATGCGATTGCGCCTTCGGTCAGTTCGAAGGTAACGCCGCGTTCGGCAAGCTGGGCTTCGAGTTGAAGAACGAACTTCTGCACAACCTGATGAATAACCGGAACCGGCAGAGGACCGAACGGAATGATCGCATCGAGACGGTTGCGGAACTCCGGCGTGAATAGCCGGTTGATCGCTTCCATATCGTCGCCTTCACGCCGCGTGGAACCGAAGCCGATTGCCGCTCTGGCCATATCCGACGCACCGGCATTGGTGGTCATGATCAGGATCACATTGCGGAAATCGATCTTCTTGCCGTTATGGTCGGTCAGCGAGCCATGATCCATGACCTGCAACAGAATGTTGTAAAGGTCCGGATGGGCTTTCTCGATTTCGTCGAGCAGCAGCACGCAATGCGGATGCTGGTCCACGCCATCGGTCAAAAGACCGCCCTGATCGAAGCCGACATAGCCGGGAGGCGCGCCGATAAGCCGCGAAACCGTATGGCGCTCCATATATTCCGACATGTCGAAACGCAGGAGTTCCACACCAAGCGAGGCGGCAAGCTGCTTGGCAACTTCCGTCTTGCCGACGCCGGTTGGGCCGGAGAACAGATAGGAGCCGATTGGCTTGTCCGGTTCACGCAGACCCGCACGGGCCAGCTTGATCGAGGCCGACAGCGCTTCGATAGCCAGATCCTGGCCATAGACGACACGCTTCAGTTCCGCATCGAGATGCGACAGGACGAGTTCATCATCCTTCGAGACGGACTTCGGCGGGATACGGGCCATCGTCGCGATGGTCGCTTCGATTTCCTTCACGCCGATGGTCTTCTTGCGCTTGTTTTCCGGCAGCAGCATCTGGCTGGCGCCGGTTTCGTCGATCACGTCGATCGCCTTATCGGGCAGCTTTCGGTCGGAAATATAGCGCGCGGATAGCTCCACCGCCGACTTGATGGCGTCGACCGTGTATTTGACCTTGTGGAAATCCTCGAAGTAAGGCTTCAGCCCCTTCATGATTTCAATCGCATCCGGGATCGACGGCTCATTGACGTCGATCTTCTGGAAACGACGCACAAGCGCGCGGTCCTTCTCGAAGAACTGGCGATATTCCTTATAGGTCGTCGATCCGATGCAACGGATTGCGCCGGACGACAGTGCTGGCTTGAGCAGGTTCGATGCATCCATCGCACCGCCCGAAGTCGCACCGGCACCGATGACCGTGTGGATTTCGTCGATGAACAGAACCGCACCCGGAAACTCTTCGAGTTCCTTCACGACCTGCTTCAGACGCTCTTCAAAGTCACCGCGATAGCGCGTTCCCGCCAGAAGTGTGCCCATGTCGAGCGAGAAGATCGTCGCGTCGGCAAGCGCTTCAGGAACCTGTCCTTCCACAATGCGTTTCGCGAGACCCTCGGCAATGGCCGTCTTGCCGACGCCGGGATCACCCACATAAAGCGGGTTGTTCTTGGAGCGGCGGCACAGAACCTGAATCGTCCGGCTGATTTCGCTGTCGCGACCAATCAGTGGATCGATACGACCGGCTTTGGCTTTGTCATTGAGGTTGACGCAGTAAGCAGACAGGGCGTCCTGCTTCTTCTTCGGTCCCTCTTCCTGCTCCCCACCGGGGCGCTGCTCCTCGCTCGGGCTTTCGGCACCGCGCGGCGAACGGGTTTCGCCGCTTTGAGGACGCTTGGAAATGCCGTGTGAAATATAGTTCACGGCATCGTAACGGGTCATCTGCTGCTCCTGAAGGAAATAGGCAGCATGGCTTTCCCGTTCCGCAAAGATGGCGACGAGCACATTGGCACCCGTAACTTCCTCGCGATTCGAAGATTGAACGTGAATGACGGCGCGCTGGATCACACGTTGGAAAGCGGCCGTCGGTTTGGAATCCTCGTCATAGCCGGTGACGAGATTGTCCAGTTCGCGGTCGATATAATCGGTAACGACGCGCTTGAGGTGCTCCAGATCGACGTTGCAGGCGCGCATCACTGCGCCGGCATCCTGATCGTCGATCAGGGCAAGCAAAAGATGTTCGAGCGTAGCATATTCGTGATGCCGCTCGTTTGCGATGGTCAGGGCTTGATGCAGTGCCCTTTCAAGGCTGGGAGAGAACGATGGCATAAGACCTCACTTTTTCTCCATCACGCATTGCAGCGGATGCTGATTCTGGCGGGCAAAATCCATGACCTGGCTCACTTTGGTCTCGGCGACTTCGTATGTAAATACTCCGCATTCACCGACACCGTGATTGTGAACATGCAGCATGATGCGCGTGGCATCATCAAGGCTTTTTTGGAAAAAACGCTGCAGGACATGTACGACGAACTCCATGGGGGTGTAGTCGTCGTTTAGTAGCAGGACACGGTAGAGGCTGGGCTTCTTGGTTTTGGGCTGCGTGCGCGTGACCACAACGGTGCCGTTTTCCGGCCCGTTCCCGCCATCGGTCTTGCTTTGCATGACTGTATTGAAATGCCTCATGAAACCTGTACCCAAATGCCCATCTGCCGACCCCGCCCTGCCTCAATATGTAGGTCTTTTCGTTCTGATTTTAAGCCCTTCAGTGGCACTTGCAACCGAGACTTATTACCAGCGAGCCCCTTGACACAACTAATATAGGTCAAGCCCCCGTTTGCTAAAGCTTTCTGCCAAAAGTGGCGTTTGTTTTTTGACGGAACGGGCATCGCGCAGCTGCGAAAAAACTTCATAAATGCGTGATCAAAGCTGCGACCAAGGCCGAGTGACCGCAAAAATTTTCAGAAAATTATGAACGACGCGCTTACCATAAACGGATTGGTAACGCTGATGACATTAGGGTGGTGGAATTAGATTGCTGTGTGCCTTTTGCGCCGCAGCTTAAAAATTCCGGAATACAGGTAGGGTCATCATCGTGCGTATGGCATTCAGTAAAGTCGCATATGCCCTGAAAAAAGCGGCGCAAGCTACACTTCTTCTCGCGACCGTTACAGGCTGTTCGACAGCATCCACCACGATACCGGCGATTGCCGCCAGCGACAGATATGCTGCGATCGTGGTCGATGCGAATACGGGCAAGACGCTTTTTGCTTCAAACGCCGACGCGCAGCGCTATCCCGCTTCGCTGACCAAGATGATGACGCTCTATATGCTCTTCGAAGCCATGCAGGCCGGACGGATCAGCAGGGATACGCCCATCCCCGTGTCAGCCTATGCCCGTTCGCGTCCACCGACAAAGATCGGCTTCCGCCCGGGCCAGACCATCCGCGCCGAAGATGCGGCGCTCGCCATGATCACCAAGTCCGCCAATGACGTTGCGGCGGCGGTCGGCGAATATATCGGCGGTTCGGAAGAGCGCTTTGCCCAGATGATGACCGCCAAGGCGCGCCGTCTCGGCATGCGCAACACCACGTTCCGCAACGCATCAGGCCTGCCGAACATGGCGCAGCATTCCACCGCGCGCGACATGGCTATCCTCGGCATGGCGCTTCGTCAGCATTTCCCGCGTGAATTCTCCTATTTCTCGCGCCGCAGCTTTGTTTATCGTGGTCAGACCATCAACGGTCACAACCGCCTGCTGGGCCGCATCGAAGGCGTCGACGGCATCAAGACCGGCTATACCAATGCTTCCGGCTACAACCTCGTTTCGTCGGTCAATCTCGATGGCCGCCGCATCGTTGCCGTGGTCATGGGCGGCAATACAGGCGCAAGCCGCGACGCCCATATGGCGCAGCTGATCAACAAATATCTCCCGCAGGCCAAGCGCGGTCGCAGTACCGACGCTCTCATTGCCGCAACCAATGACGTTCCGCAGACTGTCGCCGCCGTCGATCTGCCGAAGGCGAGACAAGCGCCTGTGCCGGTTGCCCGTGTCGAATCGGTCAACGAAGTCATCAACAACGAATCCGGTGAAGGTGACGCGGAACAGCCGCAGGTGCTTGCACTGGCCGCTCCAACAGCCCGTCCGGCTGCGCTCGCAGCACAGGCCGCCATTCGCCCGACACCGAAGGCCAAAATCCCATCCGGCACCCTGCAGGCTCAGGCCCAAGCGCAGGCACAGGAGGTAGACCCGGTCACCACCGCATCGGCCCCGTCTGCTGGCGGCTGGGCGATCCAGATCGGTTCTCTGCCGAGCGAAGGTCAGGCCCGCGACATGCTTGCCAAGGCGTCCTCGTCTGTCGGTGGCGCGCTGCGCAGCGCATCGCCCTACACGGAAACCTTCAACAAGGGTAACGCCACATTCTACCGCGCCCGCTTCGTCGGCTTCACCTCGAAGCAGGCTGCATGGGATGCTTGTGCTTCTCTCAAGAAGAAGAGCTTCGGCTGCTATGCCGTCGCCAACTGATCAATCGCGAGGGGATTTTTTCTCCTCGCAACAGCTTCAAACCCGAATTTTGTAAAGCGTAGAGGGTTTCGAGATGTCCAATATGAAAGACACATTCGTACCGCCGCTGAAGACCACCATTTGGTCTCATGAAGAAAACCGTGTGCCTTCGCTGGGCGGTCTGTTCTCGGTACAGACGCTCAAGCAGGCTGCATTGCGGATTGCCGATGTGCGTCGCGGCACGGGGTTTCAAACCCGTGATCTCGTCGGCCTGCTGGTCAGCCATGCCGCTCGTAACAAACGCATCGCCCAGCCACGTGCCCGGATGCGCATGACGCTGCCAGTCAATTCCAACACGATCACCGTTCGTGTGACGATTGAAAACTGAGCGGCAATTAGCTGAATAAAATAAAGGCCCGCCGATTTTTGGTGGGCCTTTTTGATTCCGGGAAAATTGCTCAGAGCAGGCCGAGTGCTGCCAACTCCTGACGCAGTTCCGCAGGGAGCGCTGCCCTGCCCGACTTTCCAGCCGCTTCATCACGCGGCACTTCGTTCTCGCTCAGATAACGCCATCCCTGAAAAGCGCGGCGCGGCTGCCATTCCGTCGGAACGATCTTCGGTTCCAGCACGAAATGGCAACGGCTGATGCCGACTTCATCCGTAAAGGGCCGCACATCAAGCAAACGCTGGCGGCACTGGATATTGCCCTTGATGACCCAGTAGAGCGAACCGCCCTCCAGAAGCTCGTCGATGCGTTTCGGCACCATCCGCGTCGTGTGGGTTTGTTCGGGCACAAGCCCCGCGCCCCGCTGTTCAGCGAGGCGGAAATCGATCCAGGCTGCGAGATCTTCGATACTATCGCAACCGACACAAAGCTTGACGAGATTGAGAGCCATGGAAGCGGTTTAACCAAGGGATGCGACCGCTTCAAGCAAGAAGAATCGCGTTCTCCTAAAGTTGAGAACTCAGCAGGCTACGACATTCACCGCAAGACCGCCCTGACTGGTTTCCTTGTAGCGTTCGCTCATATCGTGGCCAGTCTGACGCATGGTTTCGATACAGGCATCGAGCGGCACGAAATGTTTGCCATCGCCCTTCACGGCCAGCGATGCAGCTGTCACCGCCTTCACCGCACCCAGCGCATTGCGTTCGATGCAAGGCACCTGAACCAATCCGGCAACAGGGTCGCACGTCATGCCCAAATGATGCTCGAGCGCGATTTCAGCGGCATTTTCGATCTGCTCCGGCGAACCGCCGAGAACAGCGGCAAGCCCCGCTGCCGCCATTGCCGAAGCGGAACCCACCTCGCCCTGACAGCCAACCTCTGCGCCGGAAATCGACGCATTGTGCTTGATGACGCCACCAATGGCTGCCGACGTCAGCAGAAAATCGCGAATGCCCTTCTGGTCGGCATCATCGTGGAAATGCAGATAATAGCGTAGCACCGCAGGCACCACGCCCGCGGCGCCATTGGTCGGCGCGGTAACCACCCTGCCGCCCGAAGCGTTTTCCTCGTTGACCGCCATGGCATAGACCGACAGCCAGTCATTGGCGAGCAACGGATTGCTGCGATTGTTGCGCCAGTCATCCTGAAGCTTGTCGTGAATGTGCCGTGCCCGACGACGAACGCCCAGCCCGCCGGGCATGATGCCCTCGCGGCTCAATCCGCGTTCGATGCAGCCGCGCATGGCGCCCCAGACGCGATCCAGCCCCGCGTCGAGTTCCTCACGCGACATATGCACTTCTTCATTGGCGCGCTTCATTTCGGCAATCGACAGCCCGCTATCATGGGCCATGACCAGCATTTCAGCGGCATTGCGGAAAGGATAAGGCACGTCGGCCTTGTCATCCGGCTTCGCACCGCTGCGCTGGACGCGGCTCAATTCTTCCTCTGTGACGACGAAACCGCCGCCAATGGAAAAATAAGCACGACGCAACAAAAGATTGTCGTCGTGATCGTAAGCGGAAAACGCCATACCGTTGGCATGGCCGGGGAGCGGCGTCTTGCGGTCGAGAACAAGATCGACCGCCGGATCAAACTGATAGGCGGGATGGCCTCCCGGCTGCACTTTCTTGGCCGCCAGAACCTTTTCTACTTCCGAATCCATGATATCGGGATCGATCGTGTCGGGCAGAAAACCGCAAAGGCCGAGAATGACGGCGCGGTCCGTCGCATGACCGACGCCGGTATAAGCCAGCGAGCCATGCAGGCTCGCCTTCAGGCGAACGATTTTGGAATGCGCAGGCCGTGGCCAGTTGCCGCTGATGATCTCATTGAGAAACATCCGCGCAGCCGTCATGGGACCCATCGTATGGGAGCTGGAGGGCCCAATACCAATCTTGAAGAGATCGAAAACCGACAGAAACATTCCACACCTTCTGCAGCTTCGACTAAACGGAGCTGACCAAGCTTTGACCTAACGCCCGTCCTATCCAGACGGTTGTATACGCGAGCGAATACAACACGCGTTGCGGTACATTCATATCAGATAGTGTAAGAAAGGAATAACGCAAACGGATTGCCGAAATGCGGCATCAATTTTCCGGAATGCGTAGCTCTGTTTCTGCGCTGCTGCCGGATCGTTCAGACCCCAGCGCCTGATCGATCAAACAGAGAAGAGGTAGGCCATGAGAATAATAGCGGCGAGCCCAATGACTGCCCAGAGCGTAACGCCCCAGCAGGATTTTTGAACTGTTTCGTCCATGGAACTTTTCATAACCCTATTGTGTATCGGTCTGACAAACAGTGGTTTTGATCACGTCACTGTTACCGCTCATATAGCCCCGTGAAGTGCGAAATGCAACGGTGAAAAGCGGCTGAAATGCGGCAACCTGTCAAAACTGCAAGCACCGCACTTTAAAAATCCATTCCGTATCAAAAGCTTACAAAATTTTTTCATTAACAAAAGCTTTACAGTGGCGGCGAAAATGCGGCATCAGGGTTGTGGGAGGAACATATCTGTCTTGCCGGTAATCCGGTAAGCCGCAAGTCCCACCCACTCGCGCATGGCGACGCTGAAGCGCGAAAGGGCATCGTTGGGCGACTCCAGATAGATGGAGAATTCTTCGTTCAATCGCGTCTTGTAATCGACTGGCCAGGCGATCACGTCGAAACCCGCCTTGCGAAAACAGCCGACCGCGCGTGGCATGTGATAGGCGGAGGTCACCAACAGCCACTTTTCTCCCGCTTTGGGCTGAGCCAGTTCCTTCGAGAAAACCGCATTCTCAACCGTATTGCGCGACTTGTTCTCGTAGATATAGCGGTCTCCGGAAAAGCCGAGATCGTCCAGAAGCGCGCGCGTTGTGTCGGCTTCGCTGGTGGATTGCTCGAAAAAAGCACCCTCGCCGCCGGAAACGATAATCTTCGCATTGGGATAAAGCCGCGCAAGCCGCATCGTCTCGACAATGCGGTCAGCCGCGCTGTTCAATTCAAAACCGGGCCGTCCCGCATTGATGTCGCCATTCATGTAACCGCCCAGAACGACAATGCCGTCGACCTTATCCGGCAAAGCAGCTCTCGGAAAGCGGTCTTCCAGTGGGGCCAGAAACAGAGCGCCGAGCGTTGTGAAAGCGCTGACGAAAACGATAAGCGCGGCCAGTCCCAATACCGACAGGCCTGTTTTGCGAAAACCGGCCCATATGGCCACAATTCCGAGCAAAACGAACAGGAAAATGATCGTAAGCGGCTGAAAGAACAGCCAGAAAAGCTTTGAAAAACTGTAGAACACTCTGAAACCCCTAGCGAACCGATCCACACGGGGCCGAATCCCACGCATCTCGATACTATAGCCTTGGATCAGCCTGTGTTAGAGATTTGCGGGGAATCGAAACCGGAAAGCATCATGCAGAACACCGCTGAAACGGAACTGTCACCCGCTGCCTCGCGTCCTCGTCTCGGACGCATCGATATTGCGCGCGGAATCGCGCTAATCGCCATGGCGATCTATCATTTTGGCTGGGATCTGGAGTTTTTCGGCTATATGGCCCCGGCAACGACGGCACAAGGCGGCTGGAAACTGTTCGCGCGCTGCATTGCTTCCAGCTTCCTGTTTCTCGTTGGGTTCAGCCTGGTTCTAGCCCATGGTCGCGGCATACGCTGGCGTTCAATGGGCATACGTCTTGTCCAGATCGTCGTTGCGGCTGCGGCCATCACCGGCGTCACCTATTTGATGTCACCGGAAAGCTTCATCTTTTTCGGCATCCTGCATCAAATTGCGCTCGCAAGCGTTCTGGGCCTGCTTTTCTTGCGACTGCCATGGATCGTGACCCTTTGCGCGGCCATCCTGGTCATTGCTGCGCCCCATTTTGCCAGAGCCGATATTTTCAACCATCCGGCACTGGCTTTCCTCGGTCTTTCGACCGTCACAATACGGTCCAACGACTTTGTGCCGCTATTTCCATGGTTTGGCGCTGTTCTGTTGGGAATTGCCGCGTCGCGCATCGCCGAGCGCTACAATTTGCTCCCGCTGCTTTCCGGAGGCATCAAGCCCCGCTTTCTGCAAAAGCCGCTCACTTTTATCGGCAGGCACAGCCTTGCCTTCTACCTCATTCACCAGCCGGTACTTATTTCTCTGGTGTATGTCTTCGCGCAAATCGCGCCGCCTGCGCGACCAGCGCCAAGAGAAGCCTTCACGCAGTCCTGCGTGGCCGCCTGTTCGCAAACCGGCAGCGAAGCGCTTTGCAAGGCGTTCTGCGGCTGTGTCGTGACCGAGCTCGACAAGGCGCAACTGTTCGATGACGTCTTTACCGGCAAGGCTGATCAACAGAACAACAGTACGGTGCGGGAAATCGCGAATATGTGTTCGCCTGTTCCCGATACACAACCGGAATAGATGGCGTCAGGTGCTGACGCCAAGCTCCGCCAACCGCTCAATGCAAGCTTCTTCGATCTGATCCAGTTCGCCGACGGTTTCATCGATATCGCGGCGCTTCTGGCGCAGATCGTCACGTTTTTCTTCGACGCGCTTCATCAAAAGCTTGAGCTGACCGGTCTCGCCGGGCGGCTCGCGATACATCTGGATGATCTCGTGAATCTCGGCGATGGAAAAGCCCAGTCGCTTGCCGCGCAGAATCTGCTTGAGAAGGTGGCGGTCCGACGGGCGGAACAAGCGGGTCCGGCCACGCCGCACAGGCGCGATCAGTCCTTCATCCTCGTAAAAACGCAAGGTACGGGTTGATATCCCGAATTCCCGCGTCAGTTCCGTAATCGTATAATATTCGCGCACCACGGCATTGCACCTCACCTTGAGTGATTGAATGTTGTGCAACCGCATTTACGTAAAAGTCAATATCAATCCGTCACATCCTAAAATATTGACACTCTTTTAGGAGCCGCAAACTTGGGCTTATAACAGTCGAAGAACACGAAAAATGTACGATACGTTATGGGAAAAGCGCATTAAAACAGCGATATAGAGTTATTAGCGGCTGCGCTCTCTTGCCATGATATTGCCGATCGTGCGTTATAGCCCATCCTGAAACCAGCATGATGGCAATTTATGCGGCGCTCGATAAAATACACATTGGCAGGCCTTATCGTCATCGCAATCGGCGGTGCGCTTCCATTTGCAATCGAGCCACTCGTGGTCAAGCTCGGCGAAGGATCGATTCGCCAGCTCGCGCGCGACGGCAAGTTCTGCAAAACGGACACCTGCGAGGACGGCGTTGAATATGTGACTGCTTTTCTGGAAACCAATTACGGCCTCTCGCCGCACGATGTTAAATGGTGTATGGGCGTCGATGTCATCTCGCATTACGAATTGCCGTTCGGCAATAATCTGAAAAAATCCGTCACAGACCGTATGTATGCGCGATGCGGAGATCCCCGGCAGGACGAAGCTGAGGGCGATCACAGCGAAGAATAGAGCCGAACAGAGGACATACTTCCATGAAGCGTTTTTTACGCATTTTTGCGTGGCTGGTCCTCGCCTCCATTCTCATCGTCACAGTCGGCCCGATCAGCCTGCGCCCGATCAGCGGCGAACCTGCGGATGTGGAGCGCTTCGGCGCGTTCTTTCTGGTGGGCACGCTGTTTGCCCTCGCTTATCCCCGCCACTGGCTATCTGTTTTGCTGCTGACAGTCGGCTGCGCGGGTGCATTCGAGTTGTTGCAGCGTCTTGCGCCCGGACGTCACGGGGAAATGGCGGATTTTCTTTTCAAGGCCGTGGGTGCTGTCTGTGGAACGACCGCGGGCTATCTTTTGAGCAGACTGCCCATCTTTCGGCAGTCCTAAATCAAATCAGGCCACCGACATCAGGCTCAGCCTGTCGCGGGCGGTCTGTCGCATGAATTCCTGATGGATTGAACGCAGCAACGCGAAGAGATCGTCGTTTGCAGCCAGTTGTCTGCTTTTGCCAGTGGTTTCAAGCATCAGAGCGGAGACTTCGACCGGGCCGAACTTGCTGCGTCCGTTGGCAACAGCGCGCCATGCCTCGATGGCCGCAATCAATGCGGCGTGGGTAGCATCACTCAATCCGGCGGATCGCAGCAAAGCGACCATTGCCGCCGGGCGTCCGTGCGAAATGATCGAGCAAATGCGTTCTTCATCGAGATCGGACAGCGACGCCATCAGGGCCGCGAACAGATCAATGCGACCGCCCGCGACAACACGGATGATGAAAGCGGTCGTCACCTCCCCGCGCAGTCGCAGATGTTCGACTACTGCGGGCAATTCCTGCTGCGTGCAAGCTTCGGCTATGTCGATGGACGCCCGCACGAACGCATCGCCGACGAGCTTCGCGGCGCGTCTCTCGCCAAGGAGACGATTGACCAGCGGCATTTGGCGCAGGGCGTCGCCGACCTTCACCACAAGCAAATGACGGCAATCGGCAGGCAGTTGCGGATGCGCCAACAGTGCCTCACGCACTTGTGGCTCATGTCCACAACGCTCTGCAATCCGGCGGAATGACAGCGGCGCAATCCGCGCGCAACTGTTGCGGAGAAGTTCGGCCACCGATTCGAATGAGCCGACTTCTGCAATGGCAGCGGCCAATGCGATGGAAACATGCGGACGGGCCGCGACCAGCAACTGGATCAACGGCGCGCCGAAGGAAACGCGGTCGATAAGGTCCGCCTCGCTCAACAGCGGCGAGCGCGCGATGATATAGCCAGCCACTTCCGGCTGATCGGCTGCAAGCGCCGTAACGATATGCAAGGGAGAATGCGCGCTGGTGGACAAAACATCGGCCATGGCAATGCGCACTTTGGGCGACGGATCGTCGAGCATCAGTGTCAGGCTTGCTTCAGCGAAGGCACGAGATTGCTGCGGCTCCTGCTGGTCAATGCAGCATTGCGCAAGCGCTGCGGCTTTGACGATACGGGCCGAAACCGGTTCGGTTCGGCTGATTGGCGCACCATTTTCGATATACATTCTGGCCCCGCTCCAGACAGTTCTTTGTATTCAAAATTGGTAAATTAAAATGGTTTATGATCCGTTTACCATAAGCTCCACCCGGCTCTGAAATCGAATGGAACCGAACGGCGTTCCGCACGTTTTCCTTGCATCAATCAACGGAGACGACAAATGGCCGAAGACAAGACCACCAACGATATCCAGCAGGCTTTGGAAAAGCAGATCGCCGATATGCGCGGTGAGCTGAAACGTCTTTCCCGCTCGCTTGCCTCCCAGTCTGGAGAATTCCGGGAGCGTGCGGAAGACGCAATGGATGACGTATCGGGTCGGCTGCGGCACACGGCACAGGCTGTGCGCGATCGCGGACAAGTGGTGGCGGAGACGATACGTGAAAATCCCGGAACGGCGACCACGCTGTTCGGGACCGCCGGCATTCTCGGCATTCTGATCGGCGTTGCCATCGGATGCGCGATTTCGGATCGCCGCTAGAGTACATCCTGAAACGTCTGGTACGGTTTTCGGGATTTGCTTTGTAGCAAGCCGATTGAAGCCGGTTTAAGGAAGGCCCGCGTCGCCCCCTCGCGCGGGCCTTCCTGTATCTATTTCCCTTTACGCCTGCTCAGCTGCCTGATAGTGCAGCTGCATCGGCAATTTTGCCACCGGTCGCAGCCTACCCGGTCAAAACAAGGACAAGAGCCAAGCAGCAATGCTTGTGCTGCGCGCATAAGCGCGAAACTGGCTGCGCCGTAACTTGACGAAAGGCGCTTAAATGTCAGAAAATACAATATATTCCGGCCTTACCCAACTGGGATCGACCACAGGTGTTCCCACCTCGCCGGAAGAAGCCGTTCTCGAAAAGGTCGCCAATCCGCAGCATGGCACGCGCTATTGCGTGCGCTTTACGGCACCGGAATTTACATCGCTCTGCCCCATGACCGGGCAGCCGGATTTCGCGCATCTGGTGATTGACTATGTTCCGGACCGCTGGCTGGTGGAAAGCAAATCGCTCAAGCTTTTCCTGTTTTCATTCCGCAATCACGGCGCTTTCCACGAAGATTGTACTGTGACTATCGGCAAGCGTCTGGTCGATCTGCTGCAACCGGAATGGCTGCGCATCGGCGGTTACTGGTATCCGCGTGGAGGCATCCCGATCGACGTTTTTTACCAGACCGGTGCAGCGCCGCAGGATGTCTGGATTCCTGAACAGGGCGTGCAGAATTATCGCGGAAGAGGATGATGGAGGCCTCGCCCTGGGTTTGAACCAAGGACAGGGGAGTTTGCAGGCTCCCTGCGTTGCATTCCGCCACGAGGCCATTGCCGATCGTTCCTAGATCGCAGAACTTGCTGACCGGTTAATGGCCTCAACTGAACCACAAGTATCGGGCAAGAATGTGAAACTTTGTGAACACACGGCAAATCCAGCACCTCTATTGTCCTGCCTTCACCCCGTCCCTATTATCTGTTCAACCGACAGCGCCTGTCCATTTTCGGGAAAAACATCATGAAACGACGCGGTATATTTGTCTCGCTCGCCCTGTTATCCGGCATCATCCTCACAGGCTGCGGTGGCGCGGGAAAGGCTGCCATGGATACAGGCAAGAGTTTTGACCGATTCGGCTGTATGTCCCGCAACTTCAAGGGAGAGCCGCCCTGCCCGCAGCCGGATCAGGCTCCACCCAAGACCCAATAGGTGTTGAGCCTGAAACGATAAAGGGAGGCCCCAGATGGCTATCGAACCGCAAGATGTGCTCAAATTCTGGTTTTCGCCCAAGATGCGTGAAAACTGGTTCACGAAAAGCGACGATATCGACAATGAGATTCGCGAGAAATTCGCTGTCGCCTATGCCGATGCACGCGCCGGCAAGCTGGAATCGTGGAAGCAACAGCCGGAAAGCGCGCTGGCCTTAACGATCCTGTTCGATCAGTTCCCGCGCAATATGTTCCGCGGCTCGCCGCGTTCCTTCGAGAGCGACGGCCTGGCACTGGATGTGGCCATGCAGGCGCTCGACCACGATTTCGACCGGCAGCTTTCCGCCGATGAGCGGCAGTTCTTCTACCTGCCCTTCATGCACAGCGAAAATCTGGACCACCAGCGCCGCTGCGTCGAGCTTTATGAAAGGCTCGGCGACCCATATTCGCTCGGCTTTGCCCGCGACCACCACAACATCATCGAGCAGTTCGGCCGTTTCCCGCATCGCAACAAGGTGCTGGGCCGCGCAACCACGGAAGACGAAGCCGACTTCCTCAAGGAACATGCAGGTTTCTGACTACATCAACCTGTAAGGCAGGATGCCACGGCGGTCGTGATCGACCGCCAGCCTGCTTTTGAGCGGCGGCACGGCACGCTGCACACATTCCGCACGGTCGCAAATCCGGCATGAAACGCCAATGGGATCGAAGGCTGACCGCGCCGTGATATCGAGACCATCCGCATAGACGAAATCATGGGCGTAGCCCACTTCACAGCCAAGGGCGATGGCATAGCGCCGCTGCGGGGCGTTGAAACCACCCTCGCTTTTCGTCAGTTCCGTGGCCACACAGAGATAGCGGGCACCGTCAGGCGTTTCTGCCAACTGACGGATAATCCTTCCTGGCATTTCGAAAGCCTGATGCACATTCCAGAGCGGACAGGCGGCGCCATAACGCGCAAATTGCAGCTTGGCGGCACTGTGTCGCTTGGTGATATTGCCTGCCCGGTCGATACGCGCGAAAAAAACCGGGATGCCGCGCTGGCCCGAACGCTGCAAAGTGCTGAGACGATGCGCAACCTGTTCCAGACTGGCCCCGAACCGCGAAGCCAAAAGTTCAAGATCATGGCGCAGTTCTTTCGCCGCCGACAGAAAAGTCTGGTACGGCATGACCAGCGCGCCGGCAAAATAATTGCGCAGGCCGATCTTGCAAATCTCGACTGCTTCGACCGACCTGAAATCGGCCCGCCTTGCTATCGCATTGACCAGTTCTTCCATTTCAAGTTCGGCGATTTGAAATGCGATCTGGAAATGGCGCGTCGAAGCAGGCGAATAGGGATTGAGATAGAGAACCCGTGCTTGCGCATCGAAGCGACGCAGAACCGCCTCGTCTGAACCGGACCTTGCCAGCCGCACGCGGTGGCGGTCTTCCATATATTGCGGCAGGGCGACACCGATATCCCGACCGGGAATATCCAGCTTCTCGGCAAGCTTTTCTGCTGCAACATCAATCTCATGCACATAATTGTCGATAAAATGAAAGAAGTCGCGAACTTCCTCATAAGGCGCAGGCTCGGCTATCGAAGGCGCGCGCCCCAGCTGGTTATCGAGACTGGCAAGCTGCTCGCTGTTGCGCCGATAAGCCTGATGGCAGGCGATCAGGGCATGCGCCAGTCCCGGCGCATTCTGGGTGATGAGTTTCAACTCCTGGAGGTTCGGCTTGTAATTGTCGAATACAGGATCGGCCAGCGCCTCGGAAACCGCCGATAACAACCGGTCATCATCCCCGAGCGAGATCGCGCCAATATCGATCTGGTAATTCTCGGCCAGCGCCAACAGGACGGCTGCCGAAACGGGGCGCTGGTTGTTCTCGATCTGGTTCAGATAACTCGTTGAAATACCGAGACGTTCAGCAAAGGCCGACTGCGTGGCCTTATGCTGCTCGCGGATTTGACGTATCTTCCTGCCGACATAGAGTTTTTTAGGTGCCATTTTCGCAATTTCGCATTTTGCTATTTGCAAATTTATAACTTACACAATCGCACCTTTTCAAGCTTTTCTACACGGCTCACAAGCGCTTTAAGCATTTTAGAAAACGCATCTAAAAATGCCTATCATTTCAGTTTCATAACCGACTTTCGAAGGCCGCAATAATGCAGGAACTCCTAGAACAGCTCGAAGCCCGCCGCGCCGAAGCGCGTATCGGCGGTGGCCAACGCCGTATCGATGCCCAGCACGCCAAAGGCAAACTGACCGCCCGCGAACGTATCGAAGTGCTTCTCGACGAAGGATCGTTCGAGGAGTTCGATATGTATGTCACGCATCGCTGCACCGATTTCGGCATGGCGGAGCAGAAAGTGGCAGGCGATGGCGTCGTCACCGGCTGGGGCACGATCAATGGCCGTCAGGTCTATGTGTTCAGTCAGGATTTCACTGTGCTCGGCGGCTCGCTGTCGGAAACCCATGCCCAGAAGATCTGCAAGATCATGGATATGGCGATGAAGAACGGCGCGCCCGTCATTGGCCTCAACGATTCGGGCGGCGCGCGCATTCAGGAAGGCGTCGCCTCGCTGGCGGGTTATGCCGACGTGTTCAAGCGCAATGCCGATGCCTCCGGCGTCATTCCGCAGATTTCCGTCATCATGGGCCCCTGCGCGGGCGGCGCGGTCTATTCCCCGGCGATGACCGACTTCATCTTCATGGTGCGCGACAGTTCTTACATGTTCGTTACCGGCCCGGATGTGGTGAAGACCGTGACGAATGAGATCGTCACGGCGGAAGAACTGGGCGGCGCACGCACGCATACCGCCAAGTCGTCGGTCGCTGATGGCGCTTACGAAAACGACATCGAAGCGCTGGAACAGGTGCGCATTCTGTTCGATTTCCTACCACTCAACAATCGCGACAAGCCACCGGTCCGTCCGGTGCATGACGACCCGTCCCGGCTGGAAATGCGGCTCGATACGCTGATCCCCGACAGCGCAACCAAGCCCTACGACATGAAGGAACTGATCCACGCGCTGGCAGACGAAGGCGAGTTCTTCGAAATTCAGAAAGCCTTCGCCAAGAACATCATTACCGGATTCCTTCGTATCGAAGGCCAGACAGTCGGCGTCGTCGCTAACCAGCCCATGGTGCTTGCAGGCTGCCTCGATATCGATTCCTCGCGCAAGGCCGCACGTTTCGTACGCTTCTGCGATGCTTTTTCGATCCCGCTTCTGACCCTTGTGGACGTACCGGGCTTTCTGCCGGGCACGGCGCAGGAATATGGCGGCGTCATCAAGCACGGCGCAAAGCTGCTGTTCGCCTATAGTCAGGCGACAGTGCCTATGGTCACGCTCATCACGCGCAAGGCCTATGGCGGCGCTTATGACGTGATGGCCTCCAAGCATATCGGCGCGGACATCAACTATGCCTGGCCAACGGCGGAAATCGCCGTGATGGGTGCCAAGGGCGCAACGGAAATCCTCTATCGCTCGGAACTGGGCGACCCCGAAAAGATTGCCGCCCGCCAGAGCGAATATGAAGAACGCTTCGCCAATCCGTTCGTCGCCGCCGAGCGTGGCTTCATCGACGAGGTGATCATGCCGCATTCCTCGCGCCGCCGCATTGCGCGCGCTTTTGCCAGCCTGCGCAACAAGCAACAAAGCGCGCCCTGGAAAAAGCACGACACCATTCCGCTGTGATCCGGTTCAGTTGAGTAGATAAAGATGATCAAGAAAATCCTCATTGCCAATCGCGGCGAAATCGCCTGCCGTGTGATCAAGACCGCAAAGAAGATGGGCATTGCCACGGTTGCGGTTTATTCCGATGCCGACCGCAATGCGCTGCATGTGAAAATGGCCGACGAGGCCGTGCATATCGGGCCTGCACCTTCCAACCAGTCCTACATCGTCATCGACAAGATTCTGGATGCCATCAGGCAGACCGGGGCGGACGCCGTGCATCCGGGCTATGGCTTCCTGTCGGAGAATGCCCGTTTCGCCGAAGCGCTGAAGGCGGCCAATGTCACTTTCATCGGACCGCCGGTGAACGCCATTGATGCGATGGGCGACAAGATCACCTCCAAGAAGCTGGCGGCGGAAGCGTGCGTTTCCACCGTGCCCGGCCATATGGGCCTGATCGAAGACGCTGACGAAGCGGTGAAGATCGCTGGTTCCATCGGCTATCCGGTGATGATCAAGGCGTCTGCCGGTGGTGGCGGCAAGGGCATGCGTATTGCGTGGAACGACGACGAAGCCCGCGAAGGCTTTCAACTGTCGCGCAACGAGGCAAAATCCTCCTTCGGCGACGACCGCATTTTCATTGAAAAATTCGTCACGCAGCCGCGCCATATCGAAATTCAGGTGCTTGGCGACCAGCATGGCAATGTCGTCTATCTCGGCGAACGCGAATGTTCCATCCAGCGCCGAAACCAGAAGGTGATCGAGGAAGCGCCCTCACCCTTCCTCGACGAAGCGACCCGCAAGGCCATGGGCGAACAGGCCGTCGCACTTGCCAGGGCGGTTGGGTATTTTTCCGCCGGTACGGTTGAGTTCATCGTCGATGGCAGCCGCAATTTCTATTTCCTCGAAATGAATACGCGCTTGCAGGTGGAGCATCCGGTGACGGAACTCATCACCGGGATCGATCTGGTGGAAGAAATGATCCGCGTTGCCGCCGGTGAAAAGCTGCGCTTTGGTCAGGCCGATGTGAAGCTCAATGGCTGGGCCATGGAAAGCCGTCTCTATGCCGAAGACCCTTATCGCAACTTCCTGCCCTCCATTGGTCGCCTGACCCGCTACCGGCCTCCGGTGGAAGGTCGTCGCGACGACGGAACGGTCATCCGCAACGATACCGGCGTGTTCGAGGGCGGCGAAATCTCGATGTATTACGATCCGATGATCGCCAAGCTTTGCTCCTGGGGGCCGGATCGCCTTGCCGCAATCGACGCGATGGGCAACGCGCTCGACGCCTTCGAAGTGGAAGGCATCGGCCACAATCTGCCATTCCTGTCCGCCGTCATGGACCACCAGCGCTTCAGAGCCGGTGCATTGACCACGGCCTTCATCGCAGAGGAATATCCGGATGGTTTCTCGGGTGTTGCGCCATCGGAAGATGATGCGCGCCTTCTGGCTGCAGTCGCTGCCCATATCAATCTCACCGTTGTCACCCGCGACGGACAAATTTCCGGTCGTCTTTCCGGGCAGGACCTCAAGCCCGGCAACGACTGGGTGGTCAAGATCGGCGACCATCTTCTGCCGGTTCGCCTTGCCGACGGCGAAGGCGGCGCAACGGTGAATTTCGTCGATGGCGGCAGCCTCACCATTGCCAGCGACTGGCATCCAGGACGCGAACTCGCCACATTCACCGTCGGCGGCAAGCCGCTGAGCGTGAAGGTCGCCCGCGCGGGCTCCGGCTGGCGTCTGCGCTGGCGCGGCATGGACCTGACCGTGCATGTGCGAAAACCCCGCATCGCGGAACTGGCAAAGCTGATGCCGGTCAAGCTGCCGCCGGATACATCGAAAATGTTGCTCTGCCCGATGCCGGGCGTCATCACCTCGATTCTGGCAGAGGAAGGCGTTACGGTGGAAGCCGGACAACCACTTGCGACGGTCGAGGCCATGAAGATGGAAAACGTGCTGCGCGCCGAACGTCGCGCCACCGTCAAGCGCGTTGCCGTCAAGGCCGGAGAAAGCCTTGCCGTCGACGAACTGATTATGGAATTCGAATAAGCCTGCAACGCGGTGCTTTGCACCGGCTCAAGGTGCAGGTGCAAGCTTTCCTCATCCTGAGGAGCGCCCGCAGGGTGCGTCTCGAAGGACGGGGAAGCTGGGCATGAGGACGATATGGGATGGAGAATAAGCCAATGACGCAGAAAACCCGCGCGGATTGGGAAGCGTTGGCCGAAAAGGAACTGAAGCGCCCTGCGGATAGCCTTGTCTGGCATACGCCGGAAGGCATCGACGTGAAGCCGCTTTATACGGCGGACGACCTGCAAAATGTCGGCCATCTCGACAGCCTGCCGGGTTTCGAACCGTTCGTGCGCGGCCCGCGCGCGACCATGTATGCCGGACGTCCGTGGACCATCCGCCAATATGCTGGTTTCTCCACCGCCGAGGCATCCAACGCCTTCTACCGCAAGGCGCTGGCCGCCGGACAGCAGGGCGTGTCCGTCGCCTTCGACCTTGCCACCCATCGCGGCTATGACAGCGACCATCCGCGTGTCGTCGGCGATGTCGGCAAGGCGGGCGTGGCCATCGACTCCGTCGAAGACATGAAAATCCTCTTCGATGGTATCCCGCTTGAGAAGGTTTCCGTGTCGATGACCATGAATGGCGCGGTGATCCCGATCCTCGCCAATTTCATCGTTGCAGGCGAAGAACAAGGTGTCTCTCGCGACCTGCTTTCCGGCACCATCCAGAACGACATTCTCAAGGAGTTCATGGTCCGCAACACCTATATTTATCCGCCCGAACCCTCCATGCGGATCATTGCGGATATCATCGCCTATACGGCGACGGAAATGCCGAAGTTCAACTCGATTTCCATTTCCGGCTATCACATGCAGGAAGCTGGCGCGACGCTGGTGCAGGAACTGGCCTTCACGCTGGCCGACGGGCGCGAATATGTGCGTGCGGCCCTGCAAAAAGGCCTCAATGTCGATGACTTTGCCGGTCGCCTATCGTTCTTCTTCGCCATCGGCATGAATTTCTTCATGGAAATCGCCAAGCTGCGCGCAGCCCGTCTTCTCTGGACGCGCATCATGAAGGAATTCGAGCCGAAAAAGCCGGGTTCCCTGATGCTGCGCACCCACTGCCAGACCTCTGGCGTGTCTTTGCAGGAACAGGACCCCTACAACAATGTCGTGCGCACGGCATTCGAGGCCATGTCGGCCGCCCTTGGCGGCACGCAATCGCTGCACACGAACGCTTTCGACGAAGCCATTGCTTTGCCGACGGAATTTTCCGCTCGCATCGCCCGCAACACGCAGCTCATTCTCCAGAACGAGACCGGCGTGACCAAGGTGGTCGATCCGCTGGCCGGCTCCTATTACATCGAAAGCCTGACCAACGAACTGGCCGAGAAGGCCTGGGCGTTGATCGAGGAAGTGGAAGAACTGGGCGGCATGACCAAGGCCGTCGAAAGCGGCCTGCCGAAGCGGCTGATCGAGGAAGCCGCCACCAAGCGTCAGGCTGCCATCGACAAGGGCGAGGAAGTCATTGTCGGCGTCAACAAGTTCCGGCTGGAACAGGAAGACGAGATCGACATTCTCGAAATCGACAATACCGCCGTGCGTCAGTCGCAGATCGCGCGCATCGAGCGCATTCGCCAGACCCGCGACAAGGCAAAGGTCGAAGCCGCCCTCGCCGCTCTCGAAGAAGTGGCGACCAGCGGGGAAGGCAATCTTCTTGCCGCAGCCGTCGAGGCATCCCGCGCTCGCGCCACGGTCGGCGAAATTTCCGACGCCATGCGCCGCGCTTTTGGCGACCACGCCGCAGAACCGAAAGTCATCCGCAAGGTCTATGGCGATGCCTATCAGGACGAGCCTGAATATCAGACGCTGGTGTCGCGGCTGGAGGAGTTTTCCAAGCAGAGCGGCGAAACGCCAAAGGTAATGGTCGCCAAGCTTGGACAGGACGGGCATGACCGCGGCGCCAAGATCATCGCGTCAGCTTTCGGCGATATCGGGTTCGAAGTTCTGGCCGGACCATTATTCCAGACACCCGACGAAGCGGCTGATATGGCCATCAAGTCGAAAGTGCACGTCATTGGGGTGTCGTCGCTGGCTGCCGGTCACAAGACCCTGCTGCCGCAGCTCGTTGATACGCTGAAAGCAAAAGGCGCGGAAAACATCGTCGTGGTTTGCGGTGGAGTGGTGCCGCGTCAGGACTATCAATATCTGTTCGACCACGGCGTCGCAGCGGTATTCGGCCCCGGCTCGAATGTGTTGGATTGTGCACGCGCCGTTCTGGACATTCTGGAAGGGAAACGCCGCAATCTTTGATTTATCAAAGGGTTAAATCAAAAAAGCGATTCATTTTATGAACATGAAAAGCCGGAGCATACGCTTCGGCTTTTCTCTTTGTATCGCCTTACGACTTCGGGTCCGCGGATGCCGGTATCGCGGAACTCGTCACCGAAACCGGATCGCTCGCGGGAAAGGTATCTTCCAGCCCTTCCTCCAGCTGACGTTCCAGTTCGGCCCGGTCACCTGCCCGCCTTGCGCTGGGGCGCGTCAGCAAGGTGTCGGGTTCAATTCCACATTCCATGGACGCAACGCCGAGCGCCGCACCAAGCTTGGCTGCTGCACGCCGAATGGCATCGTCGCGATTCAACTCCACCCCGGTTTCGTTTTCAAAAATCACGGATACCTTTTCATCACCCTCGGCAATAAACTCGACCGTATAGAGCTTGAAGCCGCCTATCGAGCCGATGCGGGTTTCGACGATTTCCATATGCTGATCTCCGCGCTTTTTCCGACTGCGGGATAACGGAAATCGGTCGTAATAGTTCCATGCCGGCCCGCAGGAACACCGCTATAAAAAGCGTGACACGAAAACTTCAACTACGCTCTTCCCCGGACAAAAGCCGAGCCTATATCCCTATAGGGATTTTTGCGGAAATTGCTTTTCAAGGAAAGGATGTCCCATGGCCGTCAGCAGAAAGGACCAGGCGCGCGCGCTTAATGCAGAAGAGAAGGAGCTGGTGGAAAAGACCCAGCATCCGCATTTGCAGGAAGTGTCCGACGAGGAACTCACCCAACTGGCAAAGCTGATCCGCGAGCGCCGCAAGAAGGCGCGCGATCAAGCCAACCAGCGCCGCCGTGAAATGCGCGGCAAATCGGCGGCCCGTGGCGCGACGGCTTCAAAGGCCGATGAAGGCTCTCACCTGAAGGTTGCCGTTCTCGCGACTGCCGTGGCGCGCATCAATGGCGAAGTCGAGCGCCGTGAACAGATGGCAGCTGCCAGCGATCTGATCGCCAACGCCCAGAAAGCGCTTGCAGCAAAGCTCGCCAGCGAAAAGGCTGCCAAAACCTTCAATACGCGTCATGCCCATTTCGGTATGCGAAATGTTCCAAATGAAAAGTACAGCACTTTCACGCGGCTTGCCGATCGCGGGCGTAACCGCAAGACCGCAAGTGTCAAACAGGCGAAGAAAGACGCCCGCTAGCCACACCCTGTGAAAATTGATTATAAACAACAGCTTAAAACGGCTCTTTGATTCAATCACAGAGCCATTTCAAAGCATCTCCAGCGCCACTTTTCGCGAAGGCGGCGCAAAGGCGCGGTCAAGACGCGCCAATTGCTCTTCGGAAAGCCGCAAATCTGCGGCTTTTCTGTTGTCGCGAACATGATGCAGGTTCGATGATTTTGGAATAGCAACCACGTTGCCCTTGCGCATGATCCATGCCAGCGCCACCGCCGCAGGCGTCACGCTATATTCCGCAGCGATCTCCGCCAAAGCGCGATTGCCGAGCAAACGGCCCTGTTCGATAGGCGAATAGGCCATCAGCGGAATGCCATGCTGACCGCACCAGGGCATGAGGTCGAATTCTGGCCCGCGCCGTGTGAGATTATAGAGAATCTGATTGCTCGCGACAGCCTGACCGCCCGTGACGCTGAACAGCTCTTGCATATCGCCTGCATCAAAATTGCTGACACCCCAAGCGACGATCTTGCCTGCCTGCTGCAATTCCTCGAAAGCAGCAATTGTTTCAGCCAGCGGATGACGCCCGCGCCAGTGCAGGAGATAAAGATCGATGCGATCCGTACCGAAACGTTCCAGACTGCGCTCGCAAGCCTCGATCGTGCCAGTCCGAGATGCGTTATAGGGCAGAACCTTGCTCACCAGAAACACGTCGTCGCGGCGACCTGTTATGGCTTCGCCGACAACTTCCTCAGCTTCGCCATCGGCATACATTTCCGCCGTGTCGATCAGCGTCATGCCAAGCTCGATACCGTATCGAAGCGCCTCAACCTCATGGTGACGCTCTCCGGCGTTCTCACCCATATACCAGGTGCCTTGTCCCAGCGCTGGAACGTTCTGACCTGACGGAAGCTTGATCTGCGGTATCGTGCCGGTCATCTCTTTTTCCTTATCGACGGATCACAAGCATGATCACGTAAGATCAGGAAAATACAAGGCCTTAAGCATGATATCTTATGCGAATTGCAGCCCAAATCCCTGCATCAGCCTGCGGATGGCATAATCCGGCTTCTGTGAGGTGAAGACCGCAAGATCGTCGTGGTGATGCAATTCAACATCGCCCTTGCGCGGCGTCAGCAGCGATACGGTGCGGCGCGCAATCGCTTCCGCCGGATCGAGCCAATCCACCGGCCATGGTGCCAGACGGCGGAACACATTGGCGAGAAACGGATAGTGGGTGCAGGCAAGCACCACGATATCCGTGCGGTTGCCATCCTTCTCGATAAAGCACGGCGCGATCTGTTCCACGACCAGCGCTTCATCGATCTCCTCGCCGCGAATATGCGACTCGGCAATGCTCGCCAGCCGATCAGCGCCGACCAGCCGCACATGGCATTGCGAGGCGAAAGACTGGATGAGATCGCGGGTATAAGCGCGCTTCACCGTGCCGGGCGTCGCCAGCACGGAAACCAGCCCGGACGATGTGCGCTCGGCGGCGGGCTTGATCGCAGGCACGGTCCCCACAAAAGGCACCGATGGATAGGCGCGGCGCAAATCGTCCAGCACCAATGTCGAGGCCGTATTGCAGGCGATGACCGCGATTTCAGGATTGTGCGTTGCGATGAAACCGCCGAACAGTTCAACGATACGCGCCCGAAGCGCCTCTTCTTCCCAGCCGCCATAGGGAAAACCGGCATCGTCGGCGATATAGACGAAACGCCGGTCCGGCATCAGCACCCGCGCCTCGCGCAACACCGTCAAACCGCCGATACCGCTGTCGAAGACCAATATAGGTCTTTCGTTGTCGGTTGTTGCGGAAGCGGAAAAGCTGGCGACGGGCGCGTCTTTCATTCTGCCTTATCCTCTGGAGCGGGCTTGCGGGCGCGACCTTCCGGCGCGCCGGAGCCACGCGGCTTCTTGGGCGTAAACACATCAAGCGAGGTGACAACCCCGCGCAGGAGCTTCAATTCCGCTGAGGCGAAACCGGCCCGCGTCAGCACGGCGCGCAGATTATTGACCATAATTTCCTTGCGCGCTTCGGGCCGGAAATAGCCTCTGACATCAAGGGCTTCTTCCAGATGGTTGAACAGGCCCTGCAATTCGTGCTTCGGCGCAAGCTCCATCTCTGGTCCACGGAAAACCGTTTCCGTCTCGGTCTCGAGACCGGACTTCATCCACTCATAGGACATGAGCAGCACGGCCTGTGCGATATTGAGCGAGGCGAAGGCCGGATTGACCGGAAAAGTCACCAACTCATCGGCAAGCCCGACCTCTTCATTGCTGAGACCAAAGCGTTCACGACCGAAGAGGATGCCCGTCTTTTCGCCGCTTCGAAAACGCGTGCGCAATTCATTACCGGCCTCGACGGCGCTGCGCACCTGCTTGAAGCCATCGCGTTCACGCGCCGTGGTGGCATAGACGAAATTGAGATCGGCAATCGCCGACGGCAGGTCGTCATAAACCACCGCATTGTCGATGACATGATCGGCCTTGCTGGCGGCGGCCCTCGCCTTTTCGCTGGGAAACTCCTCACGCGGATTGACGAGCCGCAATTCAGCCAGACCGAAATTCGCCATGGCACGCGCCACCATGCCGATGTTCTCCGGCAATTGCGGCTCCACCAGCACGATTGCCGGTCCTTCCGCGATAAAGGGGCGCTGCTTGTCTGTTCCTGCCATGATGCTTTCCGTCATATATATAATCGTGGCGTTTCCCTGACATAATTGAGGTAAATTCGCAAAGATTCCCCTTACGTTCGTCCGCAAAAAACAGGTGTAGTATCTGAATAACACCTGCCCTCGCCGCATCCATGCCAGATTAACCGTACGGAAAATCAGGATTCAGGGAGGAAGCCATGTCCGGTAAAAAAATTCTCATGCTGTGCGGTGATTTCGGCGAAGACTATGAAACCATGGTCCCGTTCCAGACCTTGCTTGCGGTCGGCCACACGGTTCACGCGGTTTGCCCCGGCAAGAAAGCGGGAGATCAGGTCGCGACCGCCATCCACGATTTCGAAGGTCACCAGACCTATTCGGAAAAGCCCGGCCATAATTTCACGCTGAATGCCAGTTTCGCCGATGTGAAGGCTGAAAATTATGACGCGCTGGTCATTCCTGGTGGTCGCGGGCCGGAATATTTGCGGCTCGATGACAAGGTGATTGCGATCGTAAAACACTTCTTCGAAGCAAACAAACCCGTCGCCGCCGTCTGCCACGGCGCCCAGCTGCTTGCAGCCGCCCGCGTGCTGGAAGGCCGCACCTGTTCAGCCTATCCGGCTTGCCGCCCGGAAGTCGAACTCGCCGGTGGCACCTATGCCGATATTCCCGTCGATAAAGCCGTAACAGACGGAAACCTCGTCACCGCGCCCGCATGGCCCGCTCATCCGGCATGGCTATCGCAGTTCCTCGCCGTGCTCGGCACCAAGATCACGCACGCTTGAGCATAATGGATATTGCCTGCAATCATCATCCGGTTGCAGGCAGCTTCATATTGCGCAACACTATCCACGGAGCTTTATCCGGGAGAAAATCATGTGCAGATTGTTCATCGGTGCCAATCCAGAACTCTGGCAGAGCGTAACACGCTCACTGCGCATTGATGGCGTCGTCACCAGCGTTAGGCTTGAAAACTTCTTCTGGTGGACACTGGAAGATGTTGCTTCCCGCGACGGTCTCAGCGTGAGCCGACTGATCAGCAAGCTTTATGGCGAATCCCGCGAAGAAGGCCACGACCTCGACAATTTCGCCTCTTTCCTGCGCGTCTGCTGCGGGCGCTATCTTTCCCTGCAACTGAACGGCCTCGTGCCGACCGACAAGGCAGCCGCCATTTCCGCGCTCGACGCCGATGCCATTCTGGCGCGCGAACAGGAAAATTACCGCCAGCAGCAGGAGAGCTGGAAGAAGCCACGCAACAGCGAGCCGGCAACGCACCACGCAGCCTGACCCCGCCCTTCGCGATTTTTTGACTGCCAATTTCACCTATAGGCCAAAGAATGAGGCCTGAGAGCTTTGCCTTATTCCCTGCGGGTGCTATAGGGGCCCAACGCATTCAAGACGCATTTAAAAAGAGGCTTCATCCATGGCAAAAATCAAGGTTGCGAACCCAGTCGTTGAACTCGACGGCGACGAGATGACCCGCATCATCTGGCAGTTCATCAAGGACAAGCTGATCCATCCCTATCTCGACGTCGATCTGAAATATTACGATCTGTCGGTTGAAAACCGCGATGCGACCAATGACCAGGTCACCATCGATGCAGCAAACGCCATCAAGGAACACGGCGTCGGCGTAAAGTGCGCAACCATCACCCCCGATGAAGCGCGCGTTGAAGAATTCAAGCTCAAGAAGATGTGGAAGTCGCCAAACGGCACCATCCGCAACATTCTCGGCGGCGTGATCTTCCGCGAGCCGATCATCTGCAAGAACGTTCCGCGCCTCGTGCCGGGCTGGACCCAGCCGATCATTGTTGGCCGTCATGCATTCGGCGACCAGTACCGCGCGACCGATTTCAAGTTCCCGGGCAAGGGCACGCTTTCGATCAAGTTCGTCGGTGAAGACGGCGAAACCATCGAACACGAAGTCTATCAGGCTCCGGCGGCTGGCGTGGCAATGGCCATGTACAACCTCGACGAATCGATCCGCGAATTCGCACGCGCCTCGCTGAACTACGGCTTGCAGCGCAACTACCCGGTCTATCTCTCGACCAAGAACACCATTCTCAAGGCCTATGACGGTCGCTTCAAGGACATCTTCGAAGAAGTCTACCAGACCGAATTCGCCGAAAAGTTCAAGGAAGCGAAGATCTGGTACGAACATCGCCTTATCGACGACATGGTCGCTTCGGCGCTCAAATGGTCGGGCGGTTATGTCTGGGCTTGTAAGAACTACGACGGCGACGTTCAGTCGGATATCGTGGCTCAGGGTTTTGGCTCGCTCGGCCTGATGACCTCGGTTCTGATGACGCCGGATGGCAAGACCGTCGAAGCTGAAGCTGCACACGGCACCGTGACCCGTCACTATCGCCAGCATCAGAAGGGCGAGGAAACCTCGACCAACTCGATCGCTTCGATCTTCGCATGGACCCGTGGTCTCGCACATCGCGCCAAGCTCGACGACAATGCCGAGCTGAAGCGCTTTGCCGATACGCTGGAAAAGGTCTGCGTGGACACCGTGGAAAGCGGCTTCATGACGAAGGATCTGGCGCTGCTGATCGGTCCGGATCAGCCGTGGCTCTCCACCACCGGCTTCCTCGACAAGATCGACGAAAACCTCAAGAAGGCAATGGCTGCTTAATCAGCAGCAGCTTTCATAAGAATGCGAAACGGCGGGTTTTCCCGCCGTTTTCTTTTTGATTTGCTTCATATGGGAAAACGCGCATTCTGCATCCATCCATTCAAGGAGGATAAAATGGCTGACCTGACGCTTTTCACCAATCCCATGTCGCGTGGACGTATCGCCCGCTGGATGCTGGAGGAGACGGGCAAGCCCTACGACGTTCAAATTCTCGATTTTGGCCCTCCGATGAAAGGCCCTGAATTTTGTGCCGTCAACCCCATGGGCAAAGTGCCCGCATTGCGCCACGGCGAAGCTATCGTCACCGAAGCCGCAGCCGTCTGCGCTTATCTGGCTGTCACCTTTCCGGAAGCAGGACTTGCGCCCCATCCCGACGAGCGCGCCGATTTCTATCGCTGGATGTTTTTTGCCGCAGGGCCGCTGGAAGCGGCGCTATCAAATCGCTCCATGGGCTTTGAAGTGCCGCCAGAGCGCGAGCGCATGATGGGCTATGGCAATTACGACAGCGTCGTCGCCACGCTGGAAAAGGCGGTATCGCGCCATCCCTATATTACCGGCAATCGCTTCACGGCAGCCGATGTCTATGTCGGTTCTCATATAGGCTGGGGCATGATGTTCGGAAGCTTGCCGCACCGCCCGGCATTTGATGCCTATTGGGAACGGCTGCAAGCCCGTCCTGCCGCAAAACGTGCAGCTGAACTGGATGACGCTGCCGTCAAGGCCGCGAGCTAAGGTGTCGACTTCAAGTCGGCTGCGCTTCAATTGAGAACGCGTTTTTGAAGGCTTGCGCGCCGGTGGGTGAAAAGGCGATCACCCGCCCCTCGGCGCGTCTGGCCCAACCACGCGCGATAAAATTCTTCAGAAGCGCCGCGCCAAGCGCACCACCCAGATGATTGCGCCGTTCGCTCCAGTCGAGACAATGGCGGCACACCGGTCTCTTGCCGTGTTCGAGTCCTGCCACGTCCACACCCAGGCAGGTGAAAAACGATTTGCCCTCATCCGTCAGCACGGGTTCTTCGGCATTATCGATGAGGCGAAGCCTGTGCGCGGCATCGAGCATCTCAACACCGCGCTCGCCCGCCAGATGATCGTAGCAGATGCGCGCCTTGCGCAATGCCTCCTCCTTCGGCCCCGTGCGCACGCGCACCGCTCCCGTTCGCTGGGCAAGGCCCATCAGCCCTTCCAGCACCTGCGCCACATCCGCGCCCGATAGGCGGAAATAACGGTGACGCCCCTGCTTTTCAGCAATCAACAGATTGGCCGCATCGAGCTTGGCCAGATGCCCGCTGGCAGTCTGCAAGGTGACGCCCGCCGCAGACGCCAGCTCGCTGACGGTCAAGGCGCGTCCATCCATCAGCGCCGTCAACATGTTTGCACGTGCCGGATCGCCGAGAAGAGCAGCGACGGATGCTATGATCGGTCCATCTTTCATACTTCGATGCTAACCGAACTATGCCTGCATTTCAACCGCTACAGTGTTTCCATCGAAAGCATACATATCAAGGAGACCCCGCATGATCACCTGTTTCATCCGCTACCAGATCGACCCGTTCAAAGCGGATGCTTTTGCCGAATATGCGCGCAATTGGGGCCAAGCCATTCCGCGTTGCGGCGCGCAACTGATCGGCTATTTCGGCCCGCATGAAGGCTCTGCTACCACGGCCTATGGCGTTTATTCGCTGGAAAACCTCGCCGCATATGAAGCCTATCGCGCGCGACTTGCCGCCGATCCGCTCGGACGCGAGAATTATGAATTTGCGCGCCGAGAGCAATTCATTCGATCTGAGGATCGCATGTTCCTCAAGCCGCAATCGGGACCTCATGCGGAGCTGGTAAAACCATGATCGCGGTGATCTTTGAAGTCTGGCCCGCCGATGATGAGCGGCGCGGACAATATCTCGATATAGCGGCGGGCCTACGGGACGATCTCAGCCGCATCGATGGATTCATCTCAATCGAGCGTTTCCAGAGCCTCGTGGAGCCGGACAAGCTGCTGTCGCTCTCATTTTGGCGCGATGAAGACGCCGTCCGCGCATGGCGCAACCTGCCCTCGCATCGCATTGCACAGGCACAGGGTCGTGGCGGTGTCTTTGAAAACTACCGCTTGCGGGTCGCCAGCGTGGTTCGCGACTACGGTCTTGATGAACGGGCCGAAGCGCCCGATGACAGCCGCAAAGCACACGCCGCTTAAAATGATAAGGCCGGGTTTCCCCGGCCTCAGGCTGCTGACAAACCCGCCGATATTTTTCGGCGGGTTTTGTTTTTGAGAGGGGCGCGTTTTGTGACTGCATTAGTAAGGAGTTGCAAGCGGCTGCAGCCGCTCATACGCTGGCTGCCTTTGGGGTCTTTGTCAGGACCATGGCGATC
>NZ_JABXGB010000024.1:0-91930 GCF_022627935.1 Ochrobactrum sp. C6C9
GCTCATTCATCGAATGAGCGAAACCGCAAAAGTTCAAGCGCAAACCCAAAATCAATGGGGCAGAGACGGCGCATACACAGCGCCGGAGTTTCCCGACGGATATGTGACAGGATTGGGTGATCTGACGCTGATGGACATTTTCATTCTCCCCAAGCATGGAGACATCACATTCGGTGCGGGGCCGATATTGGTTATCCCAACCGCGACGGATGACGCACTTGGCAGCGGAAAATGGCAGGTCGGGGCGTCGGGCGTAATCGTCGCGCCTCAAAGTTGGGGTCTTTTGGGCGGCCTGGTGACCTATCAAACATCGTTCGCAGGGCATGGCGACCGAGAGAGGGTAAGCTTGGCAACCGTCGAGCCGATCATCAATTACAATCTGAAGGATGGCTGGTATCTTCGCTCGACAGCAACATGGAACTTCAATCTTGAGGACAATGAAGGGTATATTCCGGTCGGTTTGGGTATCGGTAAAGTTTTCGAGCTTGATAAAGGCATCACCATGAATGCGTTTATCGAGCCGCAATATACGGTTTGGCATCAAGGCGACGGCGCGCCGAAATGGCAGATATTTGCGGGCGTCAATTTTCAGTTTCCTGTTAAAAAATAATAGTGCCTCGTCGCGGCTTTTGTGCGGCGCGTTTGAGCGTATCAAAACTTGTTTGAGGCAAATTGCTGTCTCAGCCATTTGGCAGCGGGTCCGTGCGGGCGGAGCTTGTTCCAGACCAGTTCAAGCGCCACGGGATGGGCGCCACCGTCGAATTGCAGTTTTGGGATGACAAGTTCATCCGCCAATGGTGAATCCCTCAATATATGTTCCGGGATATAAGCCCAACCGATGCCCTGTTTCAGAATTTGCAGAATGACCCAGTGGCTTTCCACCCACCAGACCTCGGCGGCCACGCGAAGCCTGTGTTTTTCGTCCTCGTCACTGCGTTTGCGAACCATGATCTGCCGGTGCGTCCGCAGGTCTTCCCAATTCACAGGGCTGCTCGCAAGGGGATGGTTTCGACCGCAGACAAGCACAAGCGGCACCCAGCCAATGGTCTTGAACCCGAGTTCGGGCTGTATCTGATCCAGCCGCCACATGACGCCAAGATCAACCTTGCCGTTTTTAAGCAGCCCGGCGATCACGGATGAATGCGGAAACTGCAATTCGAGTTCGACATGGGGATAGTGCTTCGCAAACGCGGCGAAAAGGGCGGCGACCGCCGGTTCGGGATAGAGTTCATCCAGAGCAACCACAAGGCGGGACTCGACATGCTCATCGAAGTTTCGTGCGACTGAAATGAGATGTTCACGCCGATCCAGCATCAGACGCGCTTCGGGCAACAGCCTCGCGCCTGCTTCGGTCAGTGCCGGGCTGCGTGTCGCTCTGCTGAAAAGTTTGACGTTAAGATCGTCTTCCAGAGAGGAGATCAACACACTGACGGCTGACTGCGCTTTGCGCAGATGGCGGGCCGCAGCCGAAAACGATCCGTGTTCAGCGGCGGCAACAAATGCTTCCAGTTGGTCCAGCTCGACATTCATCTATCGCAAATCCAGATAGTATCTAACTTTTAAATCCATAATAATAGATAGAAAGGGCACACCAATATCAAGGAATAAATAAGTGCGTAGTTTTGCAGATCGTGTTCGCCACGCGGCGATGTTTGAAATTATTGGACTGGCAATCTTCATTCCATGCTCGGCGATTATTTTTGATAAGCCGGTGGATGCGATGGGTGTCATCGGCGTCATATCCGCCACTACCGCGACTATCTGGAATTTTCTTTTCAATCTTGGATTTGATCGGGCTTTGCTGCGACTGAGGGGAACGGTGCATAAAACTATGCCCATCCGCGTTGCACATGCCATCTTGTTCGAAGCGGGTCTGATTGTGCTGCTGATACCGTTTATTGCCTGGTATCTGGGCATTTCGATCATCGCCGCGCTGATGATGGACGTGGTGATCGTGCTTTTCTATCTGGCTTATGCCTTTGTTTTCAATATCGCTTATGACTGGCTTTTTCCGATCTCGCCACAGCTTCCTGAGAAAAGTGCCGCTTAAAACTGTGCGGTGAGGCATTATTCTGCCTCACCGTATTCTGTGACGTCAAACTGGCAAACGGTGACGCACCAAAGTTGTCCAATAAGAGCAACCCCAGGCAATGACATCGTCGTTGAAGTCATATTTGGGGTGATGGAGATTGGCGCTTGGGCCGTTGCCGATATTGATCATCGCGCCCGGAACTTCGTTTAGCATGAACGCGAAGTCTTCGCCGCCAAGTGTGGCCGGCATGTCGCGCGTGACACGATCAGCGCCAGAGACGGCTTCGGCAGCAATGGCTGCAAGTTCGGTTTCGTGCTCGTGATTGACGGTCACGGGATAGTTGCGCTGATAGTCGAGCGTTGCCGTTGCTCCGAAAGCATCGGCAATGCCCTGCACTGCACGGGTCAGTTTTTCCTCGATGTGATTACGCACGTCCTCGCGAAGCGTGCGAACCGTGCCGGTCAAACGGATTTTCTGCGGAATGACGTTGAACGCATCGCCTCCCTGAATAGTCGTGATCGAAATCACGGCAGAATCCAGCGGATCGATGGTGCGCGCAGTCAGGGTCTGGATTGCCTGAATGAGAGCGGCTGTCACCGGGATTGGGTCGATGGTCTGATGCGGCGAGGCCGCATGTCCGCCAACACCTTCAATGGTGATGTCGAGAACGTCGACTGATCCCATGATCGGACCGGAATTGATGGTGAAATGTCCAACCGCAAGGTTTGGGCGGTTGTGCATGCCATAAACTTCGCTGACCGGCCAGCGCTTGAACAGGCCGTCGTCGATCATCGCCTTGGCACCGGCACCGCCTTCTTCGGCAGGCTGGAAGATCACGATAACCGTGCCGTCGAAAGCGCGACTTTGTGCCAGTTCGCGGGCCGCACCGAGAAGCATCGTCGTGTGGCCGTCATGACCGCAGGCGTGCATTTTGCCTGGCACTTTCGAAGACCATTCCGCGCCGGTTTCTTCCAAAATCGGCAGCGCGTCCATATCCGCTCGCAAGGCAATGGCACGGCCAGACTTGTTGCTCTGACCGCGTATGACGCCGACAACACCAGTGCGCCCGATGCCGGTTGCGACCTCATCGACGCCAGCCGCGCGCAGTGCATCGGCAACCTTGTCTGCCGTCCGGTTCACATCGTAAAGCAGCTCGGGGTTTTCGTGCAGGTCACGACGAAATGCGACGAGTTCATCGAGCTGGTTCGACGTCCAGTTTTCAACCGGCATATCAGGCTTCCTTCGTATTTTCTTCGGTGGCGTCGAGGCGATAGCGAAAATCGCAGTGGCTCGCGCCCTTCATGATGGTCTGCGTGCGTTCCAGCTTCATTGCGGGATTATAGCCGATGCAAAAATCGCCATCGCGATTGCAGGAAAGCAGATGCCCGATATGGCCAAGGCCCATCTCGCGGTACATTTCCGAATAACGGCAGCGCGTGACATTGAAATCGAAATGGTTTTCGCCCTGCGAAATCACGTCGATTTCCAGCGCGTTTTCCTTCGTCCACAGCGGCTGGATGTCGGCAAAATCCTGCAAGGTAGGCGTGCGACCCAGTTCTTCGGCAAAGCTTTTGCCCTGTTCAATTGCTGAACGGCTGACGGCTTCGCCCACCACGGCTTGGGCTTCTTCGTCGCCGGAGCGTTCGCGCAGCACATCATAGATGTTCTTGATGACCATCGCCTCAATGCGGCGGCGTTCGAGAATTGGCATTTGATTCATGGACCTGACCTTTCACATGAATAAGCTGATTTAGAGATTGGGTTCGGTGAGATCCTTGCGCCGAAGCCAGGCGAGATAGAAAGGCGCGATTTTCCGCGCGACTTTGTGAAAAGGCAATGGCGCGGGCTCTGAAACGGGTAGCGCAAGCTCCTGCACCGATTCTCCATCGAGCGCACGCGCGAATTCGCGACCAAGTGATGTGCCAAGCGCGACGCCACGTCCGTTGCAGCCGATCCAAGCCCAGCCATTGGTGCCAAGCTGATGAACGCGTGGGAAACGATCCCACGTCATGCCGATAAAGCCGCTCCACACATGGGTGATTTCCGGTTCCCCGAGGGCGGGAAAAGCTTCCGCCATGCCGCGCGCAGTCTTGCGCTTTACGCGCTCGGCGACATCGTAGTCACCCATCACAATGCCGCCGGTGATCAGCCGGTTGCGCGCATCGTAGCGGAAGAAGCGCAGGTCACCGCGTGTATCGGAAACCGCCTGCCGTCCGGGCAGAATTAACGCGCGCAGATTATCGCTGACGGGTGCGGTTGCCATCTGCCATGAGAGTACGGGCACGATTGTCCGGGCCAGACGCGGGGCAAGCCTTTCGCGAAGCTCGCCGGTATAAGCATTGGTCGCGAGCAAAAAGCCTTTAGCGCGCACTGTGGCGTTGTCGGTACGCACTTCCCAATGATCGCCGACTTGCCGATAGGATGTAACCGGGCTTTGCTCGTGAATGATTGCGCCATGGCGCTCCGCAGCAGCGGTAAGACCGCGCGCGAAGGCCAGCGGATTGATATGGCCGCCGGTGGGGTTGAACATGCCGCCGTACCAGAAATCGCTGCCGATCAGTTGCGATGTCGCGGATCGGTCAAGAAACTCCGCCGGAAAGCCGAACCGCTTCCACGCCTCGACACGCATTTGCGAAAGCTTTACCCGACCCGGCGAATGGGCAGGCTGGAACCAGCCTTTTTGTTCGGCTTCAGCCTCGATATTTTCATCGCGCACGATGGAAAACAGAATATCAGCGCTATTGCCGATCAGGCGGGCAAAGCGTTCGCCCGCAGCGCCATAGCGCTTGGCAATCGCATCCGGCTCGGCGGACGTCATGGTCGGGATGACCTGACCATTGTTGCGACCCGAAGCACCCCAGCCGACCGCATTGCCTTCCAGCAGGATGACGCGCTTACCACGCTTTGCCAGATGAAGTGCTGCCGACAGGCCCGTAAAACCGCCGCCGACAATAACAACATCGGCTTCCGCGTCACTGGTCAACGGCTTTGCAGCTGTGCGGGGAGGTGCCGTGGCGGCCCAGATGGAGGGTGGGAATTCTACTTTTTGCATGACGTCACGCATTCTCAAAACGAGGTGGCGTCCAGTTCTTGCCGGGGATCGAGGCAAGCAGGCGCTGGGTATATTCGTGGCGCGGATTGGCGAAGACTTCAGCCGTCGGGCCGGTTTCGGCGATCTCGCCCTTGGACATCACGATGATGCGGTCGCAAAGCTGCGCTGCGACGCGCAAATCATGCGTTACGAAAAGCAGCGACAGGTTCAGCCTTTCACGCAGATCGGCCAGAAGCCGCAGAACCTGCGCCTGTACCGAAACATCGAGCGCAGAGACAGGTTCATCTGCGACGATGATGCGCGGCTCCAAAGCGAGCGCACGGGCAATGCCGATGCGCTGGCGCTGCCCGCCTGAAAACTCGTGCGGAAAACGGTCGGCAGCAGCGGGCGAAAGCTCGACCAGTTCCAGCAACTCACGGGCCTTTGCGTGCGCCTCTGCCTTCGGTACACCATGGACGATAGGGCCTTGTGCGATGAGGTCCACGACACGGCGGCGCGGATTGAGCGAGGCCATCGGGTCCTGAAAGACCATCTGGATATCCTTCCGCATGGCGCGCACTTCACGCGGGCTTGCGCTCAGAAAATCCTTGCCGTTCACATCGACCGTGCCGCTGTCTGCTTCCAGCAGGCGCGTGACGATGCGCGAAACGGTCGTCTTGCCCGACCCGCTTTCGCCGACGACGCCCAGCGTTTCGCCTTGGCGCAATTCGAACGAAAGGTCCTTTACGGCGGGCACGGCACTGCGTTTGCCGGTTAGCAATCCGCCACGCGCCTTGAAGGTTTTGCGTAAAGCGCTTGCCTTGAGAATAATCGGTTGGGCTTCAACTGACGGCTTCGGTTCGGGCGGGGTGAGTGCGGGAACCGATGCGATCAGCGCTTTCGTGTAAGCATGCTGGGGATGGTTCAACACTTCGTTTGCAGGGCCTTGTTCGACCAGTTCGCCGAGCCGTAACACGGCGACGCGGTCGGCGATTTCTGCCACCACGCCAAAATCATGCGTGATGAAGAGAATGCCCGTGTCATGCTCGCGTTGCAGATCACGGATCAGCTTCAGAATTTGCGCCTGCGTGGTCACGTCGAGCGCAGTAGTCGGTTCGTCGGCAATGATGAGGCGCGGCTTCAGGATCAGCGCCATGGCGATCATGACGCGCTGGCGCTGCCCGCCGGATATCTGGTGCGGATAGGCGTTATAGGCGGATTCCGGATCGGGAATTTTCACCTCTGCCAGCATGTCCAGCACGGCGGCACGGCGTTCCTTGCGGCCAAGTATGGTATGGAGGCGCAGCACTTCATCGATCTGCCAGCCAACTGTCTTCTGCGGGTTGAGCGCTGTCATCGGCTCCTGAAAGACCATGCCGATGCGGTCGCCGCGCAGCTTTTTCATGTCAGCTTCGCTGAGCGAATAAAGGTCAGTGCCTTCAAGCTTGATCGTGCCATGCGTCACGCGCACATGCGGTTCCGGCAAAAGGCGCATGATCGCGCCTGCCGAAAGCGATTTGCCTGAACCGCTTTCGCCAACAAGGCAGACGATTTCACCGGGATTGATGGTCAGTGTGAGGTCCTGCAAGGCAAAAGGACGGTCGGCGCCCTTCGGCAGCGCGATTTGCAGGTTGCTGATTTCGAGAACGGGTGCAGCGGTCATTATTTCTTCTGCCTCGGATTAAGCGCATCGTTCAGGCCTTCGCCAAGCAGACTGAAGGAAAGAACGGTGAGCAGAATGGCGATGCCGGGAATGACCGAGCAGAACCAGTCGGTGCGGAGCACGGCGCGGCCCTGGCCGATCATGTTGCCCCAGCTGGCATAATTAGGATCACCGAGACCGAGGAAGGCGAGCGCGCTTTCCATCAGGATGGAGGTGGCCATAACGACAGATGCGAACACGATCACCGGCGGCAAAGCGTTTGGCAGTATTTCGCGGAAGATGATCGACATATTGCCGACACCCAGATTGCGCGCCGCGTCGATGAATTCGCGCTGGCGCAACGCCAGAAATTCGGCGCGCACCATGCGTGCAGGCGCGGTCCATGAGACGATGCCTATGCAGATGATGATATTCTCGATGGACGAGCCGAAGATTGCCACCAGCGCCAGAAGCAGCACGAAGCTCGGCACGGTTTGAAAGGCTTCGGTGATGCGCATCAGCACATCATCCACCCAGCCGCCATAATAACCTGCAAGCGCACCGATAACGATGCCGATGACAATCGAGATCAAGGTTGCGACGACGCCGATCAGCAACGAGATGCGTGCACCGTGGAAAATGCCAGCCATAATGTCACGCCCGAGCTGATCGGTGCCAAGCGGCGTTATCGCATTGAGGAATGGCCAGACAAGCGGATCGCCCGCACGGCGCAGCGGGTCGCCGGGCGCAATGACATCGGCCAACAGGGCAATCAGAACCACGGCGATGAAAAGAACAAGGCCCAGCACGGCAGCGCGGTTGCGGCTGAAGCGCTGCCACAGAACTTTCGTGCGGGAGACCTGTGGACGGGTGAGGGAAAGGTCCTGGGATGTCATGACAGTTCGATCCTGGAATCAAGCCGCGCATAGATGAGATCGGTAATGAAATTGACGATCACCACCAACACCGAGCACAGGAAGATTATACCCATCAGCGTGTTGAGGTCGCGCTTGATCACGGAAGTATAGGCGAGCTGGCCAAGGCCGGGCAGCGAGAAGATCGTTTCGATCACAACCGAGCCGCCAAGCACGGTGGAAAACTGAAGGCCGAGCAGCGTTACGACCGGCAGGAAAGCGTTGCGCATGATATGATGGAACATCAGCCTTGCGCCGCTGGCGCCCTTGGCGCGGGCGGTGCGGACATAATCGAGGTCGGCGACTTCCAGCACGCTCGTGCGCATCAGGCGCATGTAGAAGGCAAGATAGATCAGCGAAAGCGCCGTCGTCGGCATGACGAGGTGTACGGCAATATCCCAGACATTCTTCCAGCCAGTGTAAAAACCGCCAAGCGTCTTGTAACCGCCGACGGGCAGCCAGCCCAGCTTGACGGAAAAGATAAACATCAGGATGAGGCTGAGAAAGAAGCTCGGCATGGCGTAGAAGACAAGACCGAGCGTCGAGATGACATTGTCGGTCAGCGAATAAGCCTTGCGCGCAGCAAAGGCACCAAGCGTGATGCCGAAAATGAACGCTACGGAAAGCGAAGAAATCATCAGCAGGAGCGTCGGCACGAGCCGCGCCATCAGCACGTCCAACACGGGCAGTTCATAGACATAGGACCAGCCGAAATCGAACCGAGCCAGCTTGGTCATGTAAATCCACAGCTGCATCCAGACTGGTTGGTCCAGACCGTATTCCGTGCGCAGATTGGCGACGAATTGAGGGTCTGCACCGCCCATGTCACCGACAAGCGCGTCAACCGTGTCGCCAGGCGCAAGCTTGATGAGCAGAAACGCCCCGATCATGATGAGAAGGATGACGGGAACCGCCTGCAAGATGCGGCGCAGCGCAAAGGTCAGGATTGGGGGCAGGGACATTGCGGATTATCCTGCAAGATATTCATAGTCAGCATTCTAAAACTGGTGAACCGCTGCCGGGTGACCGGCAGCGGTTGGCATTGCTTATTGGTCGATCCAGAGATCGTACCAGCTTGAAGAATCCCACCGTGGCGTGTTGTGGTGGTTTTTGAGAACCTTGTTGGTCACGCCGACGAACGGATGTTCGATGGCGAAGATGACTGGCAGGTCTTTCATCTCAAGCTGCTGGATCTGGTGATAGAGATCGGCGCGCTTGGCCGGGTCGAGCTCGCTTGCGGCCTTGTCGATCAGGCTGTCCATTTCGTCAGACTTATAGTCGAACTGGTTGGACCATGCCGTGCCGACCGGAGCGCCGGAGCGCAGCCAGACGGTGGTGGAAACAGCCGGATCGGAACGGAACTGGTGCCAGCCGCTTGCCGTGTCGAAATCGTGATCGCGATAGACGCCGTTCAGGAAGCCCGGTGCGTCATTGGTCAGGATTTCAACGTCGATGCCGACTTCCTTCATGGCTTGCGCATAATATTCAGCCCAGAGCTGAGTATATTCGCCCCATGGTGCCGGACGGTGACGCAGCTTGAAGCGGACGCCGTTTTCTTTGACGGGATACCCAGCCTCGTCGAGCAGCTTCTTGGCCTTTTCCACGTCATATGGATAGGTCTGGACCTGATCGGTATAATTTGCACCGCCAGCGCTCGGGATCGGACCGCGACCCGGCTTGGCGTAGCCGCGCATGATCGTCTTGATTGCAAAGTCGATGTCGAGCGCGTGATAGATCGCCTGACGAACCTTCAGATTGGCAAGGATCGGGTTGCGCAGATTGAACTCGATGGTCGAGTGGGCAACGTTGTTTTCGAAACCCTTGGTGCCTGTGTCGAAGCGGCCATCCTTCTGGAGGCGCTCGGTGTCCGACATGGAAATGCCGTTGAAAGCGGTTTCCATCATTTCGCCAGCCTCAAGCGCTGCCGCTGCCGCTGCCTTGTCCGGCATGAAGCGCCAGATAATGCGGTCGAGGTAAGGATATTCCTTGCCGCGCCAGTAATCATCATTGCGCTCGGCGATGATGTGCTGGCCGCGCTCATATTCGACAAACTTGAACGGACCCGTGCCGACCGGCGCGGAATTGTACTTGTTCTTCAGAATGTCGGTGCCTTCATAAAGATGCTTCGGCACCGGATGACCGAGATCCGGCATCGCGGCGACCAGCAATTCCAGCGGCATCGGCTTGGAATAACGGAACACGGCGGTATGCGGATCGGTGCAGTCGACAGCTTCGAGATTGGCCTGAAGCGTGGTCGAATAGTTAAGCAGCTTCTTCCAGAGGTTCATCGCGCTGAACGAAACGTCATCGCAGGTGAATGGCTGGCCGTCGTGCCAGCGCACATTTTCGCGCAGCTTGAAGGTGATGGCCTTGCCGTCTTCCGATGAAGACCAGCTCGTTGCCAGAACCGGCACGTAGCCCTCGTAAGTGCGGTCGATCAGCGGCTCCATGATGCGACCGGTGATCTGGTAAACGCCGGTCGAGGCGCGCAGCGCAGGGTTGAGGACGCCCTGCTCGGTATTCATATGGACAATGACCGTACCGCCGCGCTTCACTTCTTCAGCGTTGGACGACGCCGTAGCAAGTGAAAAGGCTGCGAGAAACAGGCCAAGGCCAGCTTTTCTGATATGCATTCTATGTTCCCCTGAAGGACGTTGAGGAGGGCTTTCCGGCCTCTTTTCCCGCACGTCCCGATATTGTTCAAGCCCCTGAAACTGCTCTTTAAAGCAGCGTTCAATGGCCTTTTCCTTATGCAAGCACCGTTATGCTAGAATCCGCTATGATTTTGTCAAGATAAACTAATTTGTGCGATAAAATTAGTATAATTTCTCGATAACCATGCGTTAATAAATGTCGATTTTCTATCTTGGAGTTTGTTGATGAGCCAGATTTCTCCCGAACAGAGTGAAAATGCGGGCAAAACCAAACCCGGAGCGGTCTGGGTCACCGGCGCCGGTTCGGGCATCGGCGCTGCAATGGCACGCCGTTTCGCAAGCGAGGGTTGGCCGGTGGCCCTGACAGGCCGGAAGGCGGAAGGGCTGGCCATCATCGCGGATGAAATTACTTCTGCAGGCGGCGAGGCCCGGATATTCCCGGCTGATGTGCTCGACCGCAAGGCGATGACAGATGTCGCTGAAGCGATCGTCGAATGGACCGGGCGTCTCGATGTTGTCTGCAACAATGCTGGGCTTAACATTCCGCGCCGCAGCTGGTCGGATATCGATTTCGATGCATGGGATGATGTCATCGACATCAATATCAAGGGCGCGATCAACGTGATTGCAGCCGCGCTTGCACCAATGCGGGCGCAGGGTGGCGGCCTGATGATCCATACATCTTCCTGGGCGGGGCGTTTTTCGTCGCCCGCTGGCGGCGTACCCTATGGCGCCTCCAAACACGCGCTCAACGATCTCAGTGCGAGCCTGAACGCGCAAGAGGGACAAAACGGTATTCGTTCCACGGTGCTTTGTCCCGGTGAGGTGGCGACGCCGCTTTTGGCGCGCCGTCCGGGTTTTGATCTCGCACGCATGGATGACGTCATTCAGCCGGAGGATATGGCCGAAACCGCGCTCTATGTCGCCAGAATGAATCCGAAGGTCACAATTCATGAGATTGTGCTGGCGCCGACAAAGAAATAAGCCTCCATCCACTAACATCTGATTTTATCAAAAAAGGAAACTCCACATGTCTCACCCGGTAAAAGGCGTCGACCACGTTTTTCTGCTGGTTAATGATCTGGAGAAAAGTGCCGAGCAATACCGTCGCTTCGGATTCACGCTGAGCCCGCGCGGACTGCACAGCAAGGAAAAAGGCACCGGCAATTACACGATCATGTTTCCGGAAGATTACTTCGAGCTTCTAGGCATTGTTGCTGAAACCCCGGGCAATCAGCACCAGCGCCAGAAACTTGCGGCGCAAGGTGAAGGACTGCATGCCATCGCCTGCCGGATCGACAATGCACGCGAGGCAAAGGCGGAGCTAGCAACACTCGATATAGCGACGGGCGAAGTTGGCGCATTCCAGCGCCCGGTGCAGCTGCCGGGCGGCGGCGAGGGCGTCGCAGCGTTTGAAACAGTCTCTTTTGCCGACAGCGAAGTTCCGCAGGGCATGGTTTTCATGTGTCAGCACAAGACCCGCGAAACGGTCTGGCTGCCGGAGCTGATCGAACATGAAAATGGTGCTATCGGTCTCTCGACTATCGTCATCATCGCTGCCGATCCTGAAACAACTGCGAAAGGTTTTGCCCGTCTGTTCAAGGCCGGGGAAGCGGTTGAGCACGATGGCGGATGGAAAGTTCTGACCGGGCCGAACTCGGCCGATCTACTGGTTCTGGATCGCGAGAAAGCGTCGTCGCTTTACCCGAATGTCGATTTGGACAAAACGCCTGCCAGTGCTTTTGCAACCTTGCGCATTCGCGTGAGATCACTGGATAAAGCGCGTGCCGCACTGACCGCACATGGCGTGTCCTTTGCGTCAACGGCGGCAGGCGTGGCCGTTTTGCCCGAGAACGCCAGCGGCACAATTCTGGAGTTTTCAGAACAGTAGGCGTTGTGCCCCGTAAAGGACTCAAGGCGCGGTTGCCATAAACCGCGCCTCCAAGGCATGGATCGAAACGATCCAGTCGTACACTTGAAATGATTGCACTGGTAACTTTCAGTTGGCTATTTTTTACGCAAATGCTCGATAACATTGCATTTTTGTATGTCGGATCTTTTTCTGTAGCGTCATTTCAGGCGCTTGGTGTCTGAAAAGAAGGTTGCCCCTGCTTTTCGCGCACAATTAATGCTTAATACTTATTCAAATTGATCAAAAATTATTCTAGAGAGTGATCATTATGAGATTACATACCGACTCTGGAGATGAAATTTTGGTCAACGTCCATGAAAAGCTCGAGCCCATTCTCGAAGATGTCCTCCATCGCAACGCGGGTGAAATTGAATTCCACCAGGCCGTGCGAGAGGTGTTGGAAAGTGTTGGGCGCGTCATTGCGAAACGACCATATTATGCCGACAATGCCCTGATCGAACGCATTTGCGAGCCGGAACGGCAGATTATTTTCCGCGTGCCGTGGGTTGATGATCAGGGTCGCGTACAGATCAATCGCGGTTTCCGCGTGCAGTTCAATTCGGCTCTTGGACCTTACAAGGGCGGGATTCGCTTCCATCCTTCGGTCAATGTCGGCATCATCAAGTTCCTCGGCTTCGAACAGACGTTTAAAAATGCGCTGACCGGCATGCCGATTGGTGGCGGCAAGGGCGGCTCGGATTTCAACCCGCGTGGCCGTTCCGACGCTGAAATCATGCGCTTCTGCCAGTCCTTCATGACCGAACTTCATCGTCATATCGGCGAATATGTGGACGTTCCAGCGGGTGACATCGGCGTTGGTGGGCGCGAGATCGGCTATATGTTCGGTCAGTACAAGCGACTGACCAATCGCTATGAAGCCGGCGTATTGACCGGCAAGGCGCTGTTCTACGGCGGTTCCAGGGCGCGCAAGGAAGCAACCGGTTATGGTGCGACCTATTTCGTGCAGCGCATGCTTCAGGCCCGCAAACAGGATTTCGATGGCAAGCGCGTTGTCGTTTCCGGTTCGGGCAATGTTGCCATCTACACAATGGAAAAGGTGATCGAGTTTGGCGGCAAAGTGGTCGCCTGCTCCGATTCCAATGGTTATATCGTTGACGAGAACGGTATCGATCTTGATCTCGTCAAGGAAATCAAGGAAGTGCGTCGCGAACGTATTTCCGAATATGCACGCCAGAAGGGCCAGTCCGTCCATTACATTGAGGGCGGCTCGATCTGGGATGTTCCCTGCGATGTGGCCATGCCGTCGGCAACTCAGAACGAGTTGACCGGCAAGGATGCCAAGACGCTTGTGAAGAATGGCGTTATCGCTGTCGGTGAAGGCGCTAACATGCCCTCCACGCCTGAAGCGGTGAAGATTTTCCAGGATGCGAAAGTTCTCTTCGCGCCCGGCAAGGCTGCCAATGCGGGCGGTGTGGCGACTTCGGCGCTTGAAATGCAGCAGAACGCATCGCGCGATAGCTGGACCTTCGAGCAGACGGAAGCGCGTCTGGCTGAAATCATGCGCAATATCCACGATCTTTGTGCGGAAACCGCCGAGGAATATGGCACGCCGGGCGATTATGTCCTCGGTGCCAATGTCGCCGGTTTTGTGCGGGTGGCAGAAGCCATGGATGCTCTGGGCATTATCTGATTGAACAGGAGGGCGGGACCGTAGGGCTCCGCCTTCAACTTTTCTACGCGGCTCATTATAGAATGACATTTGCTTCGGTATGAGCTTGCGCTACCATTATTTCCCATCAGAGTTGTTGCTACCATTAGCCAGCTTCCATTTTTGGAAGATGGATTGCCGCGATTCTCGGCAGTTTCGGCGAACCGTCGACGGGTTCGTCATTTTGATCAAATTGCTCCCACAAATTTTGCAAAATCCACGGCTTGAACGGTTGATCCATCAATGGAACTCTGCTCAATAGTTCTATGAAAGCGGTGACTTAGGGAGGGGATCGCTGAATGTCTGTAATGCCCGAATTGCGTGCTGATACCATAATTTATAACGGCACGATCTGGTGTGGATACGAAGAGGGCACAGTCGAAGCCCTGGCAATCTGGCAAGGCAAGGTGCTTGCCACCGGCACTAAAGATCAGGTCTGGGGCCTCAAGGGCGACAAGACGCAGTTGATCGATCTGGAAGGGCGTTTCGCCACACCGGGACTAAACGATTCTCATCTTCATCTGATATCGGTCGGGCTGACGCTCAAATGGATTGATGCAACGGCTGATGCCGCGCCTACGCTGGAAAGTCTTCTGAATGCAATCCGCGAAACGGCGGCTTCTGTTCCTCCGGGCACCTGGATCAAGGCGCGCGGCTACGACCAGACCAAGCTGGATATTGGTCGTCATCCGCATAAATCGGAACTTGATGCGGTTGCGCCAGACCATCCCGTGATGCTCGTGCGCGCCTGCGGTCACGTTTCGATCTTCAACTCGAAGGCCTTCGAACTTGCAGGGATCGATGAAAACTCTCCGGTTCCCGACGGCGGCTTGATCGAGCAGCGGAACGGCGTGCTGACCGGCATGGTTGCCGAAAATGCGCAAGGCGCGGTTCGCAAGGCCATCCCGACCGCGACGACAGAGGAAATGATCGAAGCTATCGAAGCAGCAGGCAATCTGCTGCTTTCTTACGGCATTACCAGCGTCATGGATGCAGCGGTCGGGCAGGTTGCAGGTTTCGACGAAATTCGCGCCTATAATATTGCCAAGCTGCAAAAGCGTTTGCCGGTGCGAACGTGGCTGGTACTGCTGGGCGATCCGGGCCCGTCAATCGTTGAAAAATGCTATGAGGCCGGGCTGGTCTCCGGTGTCGGTGATGACATGCTGACCGTTGGCGCCGTCAAGATATTCCTCGACGGTTCTGCGGGCGGTCGCACGGCTTGGATGAGCAAACCATATCTGGGTGACGACAACAATATTGGCGTGCAGATTTTGCCCGATGCGGAGCTTGAGGCACTTGTGCTTGATGCGCACAAGAAGGGATATCAGCTTGCGTGCCACGCGATTGGTGATGCTGCCATCGGGCAGCTCATCACCGCTTATGAGAAAGCTTTCACTGCCTATCCAGACCCGAACCGCCGTCATCGCATTGAGCATTGCGGATTTTCAACGCCGGAACAGCATGCGCGCATGCAGAAGGCGGGCATTTATCCATGTCCGCAGCAAGTCTTCATCTACGATTTCGGGGATGCCTATATTTCGGTTTTGGGCGAGGAGAGGGCTCTTTCAAGCTATCCGCTCAAGACGTGGAAAGACCTTGGTTTCAAACCGGCAACGGGAAGCGATGCGCCGGTCTGTCATCCAAATCCCTATCCCAACATCTATTCGATGCTGACGCGCGAAACGGGCAGGGGCACGGTGATGGATGCGCGACAGTGTGTGACCATTGAAGAGGCTCTTCAGGTCTATACGGAATATGGCGCGTTTTCGCAGAAGTTAGAAACCGTAAAAGGCAAACTGGTCCCGGGACAGGTGGCTGATATTGCAGTCTTTTCGCGCAATATGCTCACCGCGAAGCCGAAGGAAATTCTCAACGATACGCATTGCGTGCTCACCCTTCGCGAAGGTGAAGTGGTGTTCGAACGTTCGTAGGGAGAACAGGCAGCGAAGCCTCGGTTGCGCTGCCTGAATACGTTCATTCATCCGATCTACAAAAATCAAAAGGGGAAGATCATGAGGAAATTTGCGTTGCTTGCGGCGGTGTCCGTCGCATTGTTGGCCGGAACTGCGGCCTTTGCTGCCGATACGCCGCGCTCGGGAGGCGTCGTCAACTTCGTTGCGCCTTATGGCGACAGTTTTTCGACACTGGATATTCAGGCATCGCCTGCAACACAGGACGAATTCTACGCCAAGGCCATTCATCGCACGCTCTATGACTGGGATGCGGATCTGAACAAGCCGGTTCTGGCGCTGGCGACAGATGTAGGTGTTTCGGACGACAAGCTCGTCTATACTTATAAGCTGCGTCAGGATGCATTTTTCCATGACGGCAAGCCATTGACGGCAGACGATATTATCTGGAGCTACACCCGGATAATGGACCCGAAGAAGGCCATGCCTCCAGCGCGCTATATAGCGGAAATCAAGGGCGCTGAGGATTATGGACAGGGCAAGGCCAAGGAAATTTCGGGTCTGAAGAAGATCGACGATCACACGCTGGAAATCACGTTGAAGCAGCCGATTGATCCGGGCTTCCAGTTCATGCGCAACAATACCGCAATCTATCCTGTGGGACAGGGCGACAGCGAAGAGTTTCAGCGCCATCCGATCGGTCTTGGACCTTACAAGTTTGCCGAATATGTGCCCGGCTCGCGTCTGACGGTCGAGAAGTGGGACAAATATTACGATAACGGCAAGCCCTACGCCGACAAGATCAATATCATGATCATGGGCGATGCGGCAGCGCGCGATGTTGCCTTCCGCAACAAGGAAATCGATGTGGCCGTGCTCGGGCCGGCACAATACAGCACCTATCGCGCGGATCCGGAACTTGGCAAAAACATGCTCGAAGTTGCTGAAGCCTATACGCGCGCGGTCGGTTTCAATCCCGATTTTAAGCCGTTTCAGGATAAGCGTGTTCGCCAAGCCATCAATTACGCCATCGACAGTGATCTGATCATCAAGCGTCTCGTCAAGGATAAGGCTTACCGTGCGGTTGGCTGGCTCCCGAACTCGTCGCCTGCTTTCGACAAGGATGCCAAGCCCTACCCCTATGATCCTGAGAAGGCAAAGGCTCTGCTCGCAGAGGCCGGTTATCCGGATGGTTTCGAATTTGAATTGACGGCCACGCAGAATGAAAGCTGGGGCTTGACCATTGTTCAGGCCATCATCCCGATGCTCGCAAAGGTTGGGATCAAGGTGAAAGCAAAGCCTGTCGAAGCATCGGTTCTTGCCGATGTGGTTCCAGCCGGTAATTTCCAGGCCTATATGTGGTCGCTGGAAAGCGGCCCGGACGCGCTCACGGCGATGCAGTGCTTCTATTCCACGACACCGCAATCGGCCTGTAACTATCAGAAGTTCTCCAACGCGGAATTCGACAAGATTGTCGATGCCGCGAAAGCCGTCAAAACCGAAGAAGAGAAGAATGAGCTTCTGAAGAAAGCCAACAATCTGTTGCAGGAAGAAGCGCCGGTCTGGTTCTTCAACTATAACAAGGCTGTCATGGCGCATCAGCCATGGCTGCATGGCTTGCAGCCAAATGCGGCCGAGATTGCAATTCAGTCCTACGAAAAGCTTTGGGTCGACGACACGGTTCCGTCCGGTCGTTAATCCGAGCTTCCATGGACCGGCCCGCTCGTTTTCGGGCGGGCCACAAATCCCCTTTGCTCCAGCGTTTCATCGCTGATCTGAAAGGAGGACTGCGTGCTCTATTTTATTGTCCGCCGCGTCTTGCAGATGATACCGACAGTTCTGGCTGTATCGTTGCTGGTCTTCGTCATATTCAGCGTTGTTCCGGGCAGTATCGCTTCCGGCCTCGTCGCCAGTGGCAAAGGCATGAGCGACCCGAAACTGGTCGAAAAAATCACGCAGGAATTCGGTCTCGACAAACCCGTTCACGTGCGTTTTGGCAATTATCTCGTGCAATTGGCGCAGTTCGATCTCGGTACGTCCTATCGCTCGCGGCAGCCCGTTGTTTCGCTTATTCAGGAGCGTATGTGGCCGACATTGAAGCTCGCTTTTGCGGCCATGGGACTTGCGATTTTGATTGGTGTGCCGCTGGGCTTTCTGGCCGCGCTCAAGCCCGGAAGCATACTCGATAGCACGACCATGATCGGCGCGGTGTCGGGCCTTTCCATGCCGCAATTCTGGCTTGGTTTGCTGGCGATGTATCTGTTTGCGCTGACACTCGGCTGGTTACCAAGCTTCGGTTACGGCGATGGAGGCATACGCAATATCATCCTGCCTGCTCTGACTTTGGGCGTTGCGCCCTTGGCGTTGCTGGCGAGAACCACCCGTGCAGCCGTGCTGGAAGTGATGGGGGCCGACTTTATCCGCACGGCGCGTTCAAAGGGCATGAACAGTTTCAGGCTGGTGAAATGGCACGTCATGCGCAATGCGCTGGTGCTGATCATCACGACCATCGGTCTGCAATTCGGATCGATGATGGGGCAGGCCGTGGTGGTGGAAAAGCTTTTCTCCTGGCCGGGGCTTGGTTCATTATTGATCGACAGTGTTTCGCTGCGCGATATCCCGGTGGTGCAGGGTGCAATTCTCGTGATCGTTTTATGGTTCCTCGTCATCAATACGATCGTTGACATTCTCTACGCGGTCATCGACCCGCGTATCAGCCACGAGTGACGCCCATGAAGCTCCGTTTCAATCTCATATTCGGCGGGCTGGTATGCATCATCATTTTGATGGCGGCAGTCTTCGCACCGCTGCTGGCGCATTATAATCCGGTTCTTGATGCCGACCTGATGAATGCCGAACTGCCGCCCGACGCCCAGTTCTGGTTCGGGACCGACGCACAGGGGCGAGACGTCTATTCGCGTATTCTCTATGGCGCGCAAGTGTCTCTGACGGTTGGTATCGTCTCACAGTGCATCAACACGGTGATCGGCCTTAGCTTTGGCATATCCGCTGGCTATTTCGGCGGCTGGTGGGATGATTTTGTCAACGGGTTGACCAATCTGATGCTTGCAATCCCGTCACTGATCTTTGCGCTCGCCATCATGGCGGTTCTCGGTCCGGGCCTGCCAAGTCTCTTGCTGGCGCTTGGGCTGACAAACTGGTCATGGACGTGCCGCATTGCCCGCAGTTCCACGCTTTCCCTCAAGAAGCAGGGCTATGTGCAGGCTGCAAAGATGCTCGGCTACAGCGATATTCGCATCATGATCACACAGATCGTGCCGAATATGATCGGACCGATCCTCGTTATCGGCACGCTTGGCATGGGCGACGCCATCCTTGCAGAGGCGGCACTTTCCTATCTCGGGCTCGGTATCAGCCCGCCAGATCCAAGCTGGGGAAATATGTTGACCGACGCCCGCGAACTGATCGTCAGCGCGCCATGGGCGGCAATCTTTCCGGGTCTGGCGATTTTCTTCACCGTGCTCGGCCTCAATCTGTTTGGCGATGGGCTGCGCGACTGGCTCGACCCGCATATGAGGACACGCAAGGTATGAGCGAAGAAACACTTCTGGAGGTGGAAAACCTTCGCATTGATATCGTTTCCGGTTCTTCCCGACACAATGTGGTGGAAGACGTGTCTTTCACCATTGGCGCGGGTGAAACCTTTGGTCTCGTGGGGGAATCCGGTTGCGGCAAAAGTATCACGGCTTTGTCGATGATCGGCTTGCTGCGCAAACCTTTGGCGATTACTGGTGGTGCGATACGCTTTAAAGGGCAGAATCTGGCTGCCCTGTCGTCCCGCGAGATGCGCAAGCTGCGGGGCAATCGCATCGCCATGATTTTCCAGGAGCCGATGACGGCACTCAACCCCCTATCGCCGGTAGGGCGGCAGATCGCGGAAATGTTTGTGCTGCATCAGGGCGCGACATGGCATGAGGCTGAACGCAGGGCCGTCGAAGCGCTTGCAAGTGTTCAGGTTCCGGCACCCGATCAACGGGTCAAAAACTATCCCCATCAGATGTCGGGCGGCTTGCGCCAGCGCGTGATGATTGCGATTGCGCTGGCCTGTGATCCCGATCTTTTGATCGCCGACGAACCGACCACAGCACTCGACGTGACGGTACAGGCAGAAATTCTGCGTCTGATGCAGGACCTTTGCACCGCCAGAGGAACCTCTGTGCTGATGATCAGCCACGATCTCGGCGTCATTGCCAAAATGTGCCGTCGTGTCGGCGTCATGTATGCCGGGCATCTGGTCGAGGAGCGCATAACGGCGGGGCTGTTCCGACATCCGTCGCACCCCTATGCGCACGGACTTCTGGCATCGCTGCCACAACTCGGTTCGCGCCAGAAGGAAGGTCAACGGCGACTTCAGGAAATCGAAGGCGTCGTGCCATCTATTTCCGCCTTTCCAAAAGGCTGCCGGTTCGAACCGCGCTGCACACGCGCAACCGAAATATGCCGTGCGGAAAAGCCCGGCTGGACTCCGCTTCAGGATATGGGTGTGGTGAGGTGTTTTCATCATGAATGACATGCGTTCAACCCAGACGACCAATGCGCTCGTTACTATTGACGATCTATGCGTCTATTTTCCCGTCAGCGGTGGACTATTCAGCCGTTCCAGGCAGTTGCTGCGCGCTGTCAACAATCTCAGCCTGACGCTCAATAAGGGCGAGTGCCTGTCGATCGTTGGCGAATCCGGTTGTGGGAAATCCACCCTCGCGCTTTCAATTGTCGGATTGCAAAAGCCGACGAGCGGCGAGATTTATTTTGAAGGCCGTCCGATCACTGGCAAGAACGAGCCATCGCGGCTTGAGCGCTCGCAAATGGCGCAAATGGTGTTTCAGGACCCATTCGCTTCGCTCAATCCGCGCCAGACCGTTTATACATCACTCGCTGCGCCTTTGCGGCTGCATGGGGTGGCATCGCGCAGCGAAGTTGACGGGCGGGTTGAAGATATTTTGCGTCTGGTCGGTCTCAAACCTGAGCATGCGAAACGTTTCCCGCATGAGTTTTCCGGCGGTCAGCGTCAGCGCATCGGCATTGCGCGGGCGCTGTTGCTCAATCCGAAGGTGATTGTCCTTGATGAGCCTGTTTCGGCACTTGATGTTTCCATTCGCGCGCAGATCATCAATCTGTTGCTGGAATTGAAGGAAAGGCTTGGCCTGTCCTATATCATGATCAGCCACGATCTCAGCGTCGTGGAGCATATGAGCGACCGCGTGGCGGTGATGTATTTCGGGCAAATCGTCGAAAGCGGGCCATGGGACCGGATTTTCTCCAACCCCACCCACCCTTACACAAGGCGATTGATCTCAGCTATTCCCGATCCGATGACCGAACTTTCCGGTGGGCGTCTGCTCGACGATGGCGCAGCGCCGCCGGCGCCAGAAGGCTACGTGTTCTATCCGCAGGGTTTTGGCGGGCATGATGTGCATCAGATACCACCACCTACGCAATTCATCGACATTGGCGGCGGGCAGCGCATTCGCGTTATTGAGAGAGCGTGAGAAGCAGTGCGGATTGAAATAACGCCGGTATTGAATTGCCGCCGCAGAACGTACCAGCACTCTTGTTGGAACGTCACCCGCTTCGCCTGCCACGGCGAAGCGGGTGACCAGAACTAACACTACTTCGGCGGAGCCACCGCGACATAGACGACACTGTGTCCGTTATACTTTGGCTCGAACCAGTTTCCGTTGCAGTCCTTGTAGCTTATGCCGTTGACCACGACGTTTGTGCAATCTGGTGGAACATTGGCAATGACCGAACCGATGGCCACGGCTGCGGCTGTGCCAACAATGGCCGCTGCTGCCGGATCCCAACCGCCATTCCAATAGCCCGGCCAATACGGACCCGGCGGTGGTGGAGGAGGTGGAGGAGGTGGCGGCGGTAAAGGACGCGGTTCTGGCCCCGGATGAGGCGCGGGACCCGGTCCGGGATGCGGGGCTGGCCCAGGGCCGGGATGTGGTTTCGGCGCTGGGTGTGGAGCAGGATGCGGAGCGGGATGTGGACCAGGCGCAGGGTGGTGCGCTGGATGCGGACTTGGCCCCGTTCTCGCATGCGGAATATTGCCACCGCGCGGGCGCGGCATGGACGGACTAAAGCGCGGCTCGAAATGGGCTGGCCCGTTGAAACCGCCCATCCGGGGACCATGAAAGCCGCCACCGAACCCGTGCATCCCGCCGCCGCCCAAATTCATACGCGGCATGCGTCCGCCAAAGCCACCACGAGCCTCGGCAATCTGGGGGGCGATCATCGCCGTGGCGAACAAAATTCCTATCGTGACACGAAAGAGTTTCATTGCTGGTTCCCCTCTTCTAGGAAGCGGAGCTTTTGCGCATCAGCCGGCGGTGTGAATTCGAAAGCGCTCGCCTGAATATCGGGTGTTTCGTTCCAATTGAGAACGGCGGTCATGCGCGGACGGGTTTGATCGTCACGATCCACCAGTGAAACCTTGAGAGGTAAGGGTGGGCCGTCCGATGCAATCCACACTTCAAAGTCCTGGTCTCCGGTACGATAAGCCCAGTGATCTGTCGGCTTCCCGTTCACCATTGCATTGCCGACGTGAAATCCTTCGGCGATTTCGCCGATGGGCGCGTCCGGCGTACCCCAGGCGAACAGATCCGCCAGTGGGAACGTCAAATGATACTTCTGGGCGGCTTCCTCCAGCGTTTCTTTGATTGTCGCGGGGGCGGGAGCTTGAGCATAGGTATTGTTGCTCGGAGAGACATAGGTGAGGGTTGTTCCGTTATAAATGAACTCACCCTGCACGACGTCTGTTTTCAGGTCGATGCGGAGCTTGTTCGGTCTTTCCACCTCATAGGATACCTCGCCGCCGAACTCCAGTTTCTGGTCGGTATCCAGAACCGCGTCCACGCTGGTTTGGGAGTTCAGGGAGAATTTCTGCAAGGATTGCAGATGCTTGCCCATATTCTCTAAGGCCTGGATTGAAGCTGGTTCAATCCTGTCGGAAGCGGCCTCGCCCTCCTGTGCGGCAGATGTGGTAATCATGCCGAGCAGAAATAACCCGCTTGCTGTACATCGGAGAATGCGCCTGTTGAGCGGCATTGGAGTCCTCCTCGAATGACTATGGATTGCGGATGATGCATGGGGAACGAGAGGCTTAGTCGAAGGCATAAATCTTCTTCCAATCATTCTTCATGTCGACGATTACCCAATTTCTCTCCGGAGCTTCGGTCAAAGCCTTGTCCAGTTTTCCGAATGAGGATTGCCGGTCATAGGCGTATTCCCGGTCTCCGTCCGTGTGATGGACGATGATACCAAGGCTGTTCGGGGAGGCAGTGCCCCACCGTAGCATTTCGTAATCACCATCCGAATTGCCCGCGACGAAAATTGGCCTTTTGCCAATGACCCGATTGATGCCGACAGGTTTGCCGGGACCATCATCGATAAAATCGATCTCCGGCAGGCGTTTCAGCACGGGTTGGTCGTTCTCGATTGCGTATTGCGTCTTGATACTGCTGCCAATGACCTGTTGCGAAGGTATGCCGTAAGCCTTCTCCGTCATGGGGCGCATGAATTCCACGCCACCGCCGGACACGATGAATGTCTGGAAATTGTGAGTGCGGAGATAATCAAGCAGCTCGCGCATGGGAAGGAATGTCATTTCCGAGAATGGCTTGCCCGTCTTTGGGTGCTTGGCCGTTGCATACCATTCCGTGACGATTTTGTTGAATACGTCGGTCGTCATGCCAGCGTGGGTCACCATCCCAAGCTCCACAACACCTTTCTCGCCACTTTTGGCAATGCCGGCCAGATCACCGGTCAGGATGGATTTGAACGGTTCTGTTGTCTTCCACTCCGGATGGTCGGGCGCCAACGCCTTGACACGGTCAAGCATGAAGGCCAACTGGAAGTAATAGGGTTGCTCGGTCCAAAGCGTGCCGTCATTGTCGAAGACAGCAATCCGGTCCGCAGGCGCTACGTAATCTTTACTTCCCTCTTTTGTCACTTTATCGACGAAATCAACGATCTGCTGTTTGGATTTGACATCGTTCCAGGAGGCGAGGTTCTCAGCCCACGCAGAGGTTGAGATTTGAAGCGTGGCGATCAGCAAAATCTGCGCAAACAAACGCATGAAATTCCCCTCAGTTTGTTGGTCTTTTCACACACCGGAATCCGACATGACTGGTGGACGTGTCTTCCGGCTCTGCATGTCGCGCCGCCGGGCGATAGCGGCGGCAATAGTCGGGTGAACAGAGGTGAGAACCACCTTTTAGAACACGTCTGGCAATGCGAATAGCGGGCTGCTGCGGGTCAAAACTTGCGAGAGCTTCGCCGCCGCGTGGATTGCGCGGGATGCAACACGGGCTTGCCGCTGGTTCGGCATGTCGGGACGTCCAGTAGTCATTCGTCCATTCCCAGACATTGCCGATCATGTCGTAAACGCCATAACCATTGGCTGGAAACGACCGCACTGGCGAGGTTCGTTCGCGTCCGGCGGGCTTGGTACTTTTCACGGGAAAAATGCCTTGCCAGGTGTTGGCCATGGCAGCGCCGCCCGGCATGAGTTCGTCGCCCCATGCATATTCCAGATCTTCAAAGCCCCCCTTGGCCGCGAACTCGAACTCGGCTTCGGTCGGCAGATCAAGACCTGCCCATTGTGCATATGCAAGGGCATCGCAGTGCGCCACATGGACGACTGGATGATCGAGTTTGCCGCGTAGATCGCTTAGCCCGCCCAATGGCTTACGCCAGTTTGCTCCGAACTTGAATTTCCACCACTGGCCGATATCCCGGCCCTCGACCCGCTTTGGGGGCGTGAACACAAGAGACCCAGCGCGCAACATTTCGGGCAGCGCGCCCGGATAGTCCTTCGGGTCCGGCGCTTTCTCGGCCATCGTGATATAGCCTGTTTCGTCGACAAAGCGCGAAAACTGTCGGTTGGTAACAGGTGTCGTGCTAATCCAGAACCCGTCCACCTTCACGGGATGGCGTGGCGCTTCTTCGGGATAATGGTTGTCGGACCCCATCAGAAATGTGCCCCCCGGTATCCAGGCCATTTCGTCTGAAAACTGCTCGGAATAACGTTTGCTCGAAGCGTCCATACCCATCGTCATCCTCCGCGAAATTATGGAAAGCTTGCCTTTGCGCTACTCCGGCGAGAAGTACGTTACGGTAAATCGGGTAGCTTCACGGGTTCAGTTCCAGAAGCGCGGGTGGTTTTGTGGCGAGTTTATGCGAAAGGCGGTTCATAACGCCGTGAGCAAGAACGCGCCGGTCGATTTCCCCGGAGTGGCCCTTTCCGTATAGCTGCCGCTGGAGAATTTCGACCTGTGCGGCAAGCGACCCGTCGTTCGCGGCTGCGGCCCAATCATGGATGGAAGAGTAACCAAGACGACGCGACCAGACTTCCAGTGCCGCATTTATCCGGGCGTAATCGCCTGTACTGATAATGCGGAGGGTATGCCGTCTTTGATGATGAAGCGAATTCCGGCGCTGCTCATCCCATCGGCGCAGCATGTCGACAAACCGAGACCTATACCGCATCGCGCTGGCTATAAGGCCAGCGATCAGAAGCGCGGCTATTGCCAATGTCCAAAGGAACTTGCCGTTAAGCGTGCCTTTGCTGGCGGGTTCAACGGGCGTGGCAGATTTCGTGGCGCCTGTGGTGACGGTCACGGTTGTTTCCGGTAACGTGGCGGTCTGAACCTGCTGTGATTTCACGTCAAACCAGCGATACGAAATTGCAGGCAAGGTGAAGGTTCCGGATTTGGAAGCGGTATAGACGATGGTTTCGATGCGACGGCTCGCAGTTTGTCGCCCGACAGAGACGTTATCTGCGACTGTCGCTGGTTTGACATACTGGTCCAGCCCTTGCGGTGTTCCCGCTTCGACGGGTGGAATGGTGATCGCCACCGTATCTGTGGCGGTAATGGTCAGGGTTCTGACCAGCGCATCTCCTGTTTGTAATTTGTCCGGCGGCCGGTCGAAACTTTGTGACAGTTCCAGTGACCCGGCTGCAAATCCCGTCTGTCCGTTATTTTGTGCAGCGCCGACCGTGAAAGTTAGCGGCTGGCTCTTCACGGTGCCTTTTTTCGGGGCTCCATCCTCAAGGTAATCAAATGAAATCTGAATTTCTGGAATGCTATAACTGCCGCTGACTTGCGGTATGATGGAATACCGCTTTTGAATGCCACTGAACTGAACGCCATTTATCGTATCATTGGTGTTCTGGGACCGTTCGTCCGGCAAGGTTACCAAGGCATGCGGAAGCGCAAATAAAGGAAATTGCGGCGGTGAGGTGAAAAAGCCCGGAGCCAGCACGGTTAGCACAAAATGGACTTGCTGTCCGGGTACGATGGTGCCCGTTTCTTCAATTTTTGCGCGGACCATGGGTTCCTGCGCTGCGGCATCATGGATGAATAGTGTGGGTGAAACCAAGAGGATGAAAAGGACAAGCCGAAATATTTTCATTTGGCGCCGCCTTCCGCTTCGATGGAAAAGCGTCGCGCCAGCATGGCTGCTGGGCTGACAGCGATATTCTTTATCCACATCTGAGATGTCTGCTCGGACATGGCAATTTGGGCGTCTTTGCCTTGATTGCCCTTATCGTCAAACTGGACGCTATCAGGTTTCAGATCTGGGGCTTCCTCCTGATCCTGCTCTTCTTTTTGCTGAGCCAGCAAGAGGCGTTTTGCCGTCGCCAGATTGGCTTGAATGTCTTCCGAAGCAGGCTTCGCCTGAAGTGCTTTTTCGTATGCCGCAATAGCTTCTTCGAACTTCTTTAGATGCATGAGCGCATTGCCCTGATTGTACCAACTGTCGGGGCTATCGATGATGGCGAAAGCGTTGATTGCATCTTGATATTTCCCAGCCCGATATGCGGCGACACCACGCCATATTGGATCGCGAAAAGTACTGGCAGCTTTGGACAAATCGCCTTTACGAAAAGCGATTTGTCCCTGTTGATCCGGCGTCAGCCACATATCTTCGAATGGCCCAGCGCGTGCTGGATCGTTGCCGATCAGATGCAAGGCAATGACAACGCTTCCCAACCGCACAACCCAGCCGTGTCTGAATGTGAATGCGAATAGCAGCACGGCGGGGATGAGAAACCACCATCCGCTGTCGCGCCAACGGCTTTCCTTGTCGGATTGCTGTTGCGCAAAATTTCCCTTTATCTGTTCGGCGATCCAGCGAACATCTGCATCGTCGTCGGTGACTGTGGTGACCGCGATTGAGTTCGAGGTGCGCAGTTGCGCAAGGCTTTCGGTGTCGAGCTTGGTAACAAGGCGTGCACCACCATCGGAGGATAGAAAGCCGCCGTCGCCGGTCTTGATCGGTCCGCCATTTGCGGTGCCGATAACTAGCACTACGACGCCATCATTGCGCTCATCACCGAGCGTTTTAATCGCGGAGGCCTCAACGCCGTCCGTCATGAACAGTATCATGCCGGGTGAACCGTCTTCTTTCAGAAGATTGGATGCAAGAGCCAGTGCCGCACCCGTATCTTTGCCCGGACGCGGCATGATGCCGGTTGAAAGGGCATCGGTATAGGATTCAATCAGATCGGCGTCATCCGTGAGCGGCAGAACAAGATGAGCCGTTCCCGCATAAGCGATCACGGCGGTTCTGGCACCAGCTCTGCTTTCCAGAATGTCGTGAATTTTAAGCTTGGCTCTCTCGATGCGGCTGGGGCTGATGTCAATCGCATCCATTGTCTGTGAAAGATCGACTGCGATCACCAGTGACGCCGTGTCGTGTACAAAGGGAGGCGTTTCCTTGTCCCAACTGGGACCGGCAATTGCGAGGATCATGATTGCCATGATGAGCGCAAGGAGTGTTGCCGGTTGAAGACGCCGCTTACTATCGCCTTCGATCACCAGTCGGTCGAGCAGATGCGGCGCGATCATGTTTTTCCACTTCTGCCTGATGTTGGCAGAACGGGCGGCAAGCCAGATCATGGTCAGCGGCAATATCAGCAAAATCAGCCAGACCGGGCGCAGAAAGTGAAAGTCGGAGATCATGCTGAAGCTCTCCGCGCGATGCGTGCCTGCACAAAACCGAGGCAAAGGGAGAGTGCCAGGACCAAGAACGATATTGCAGCCGGATACTGGAACAGTTCCCGGCGTGGCCGCCATGAAAGCTCCTTCTGTTCCTGCGGCGTTATGCGGTCCAGCATATCGTAAATGGCAGACAGGTTGGCCTGATCCTGACCAAAAGAATAGCGTCCTTCTGTCTGCGCGGCGATTGCCTGCAGTGTTTGGACGTCAACCTTGTCTTCTCCTGTCGCCATTGGGTCGCCAATGGCGACTGTGTGAATGACGATATGGTCGCCTTCGGCAATTTCAGCTGCTTTCAAAGGCGGCATCTTGCTGGCGGTATCGTTGCCATCGGAAAGCAGGATAAGCACCTTTTCCGGCACGTTCGATTTTTCGAACATGCGAATGGCGAGACCGATGGAATCGCCCATTGCTGTTCGTGGTCCTGCTTCGCCCGGCACGAGCGAACCGATCATAGTTCGGATCAGATCATGATCCATGGTGAAGGGCGCCAGTGGGTAGGGAGCGTCACCAAAGGCAATCAGGCCGAGCCTGTCGCTTGTCCGCTTCGAAACAAAGTTGGAAACCACTGTTTTGACCGCTTCAAGGCGGGTATCCATAGCTCCGCTTGGTGACGCGAAATCGCGTGTCTCCATCGATTGAGAGAGATCAAGCGCCAGCAGGATATCGCGCTGCGGTATGGATTTGACCATCGGTGGTTCGATCAGTTGCGGTCTCGCCAAGGCCAGCACCAGCAGGCACCAGGCCAGCATGTCGAAAACAATCTGCCACCAGCTCCGACGCGGAATGACCGACCCTTCCGTTGGTTCAACACCTGCCGCTCGTGCGACATCCTTAAAGAAGGGGAGCCGGATTGAAGCGGTCGAGACGCGATGGGTCGGCAAGAGCCACCACAAAAGCAGCGGCAGCGGCAGTAAAAGCAAAAGCCACGGATGGTCGAGCTCATACATGATGCCTCTCGATCCACAGGCGGGCCTGATTGACGATGACAGGCATGTCGTTTGCTTGTTGGTCGGGTTCGTATTCGCGGCCCTTCAGGAATGCCTTCAGGTTGGTCCCAAGAGGTGCGGGACTGTGGCTTTCGAGGAAAGCCACCCACTGCCCGCCGGATAATGCTGCGACGTCGGCACGCGGAAAGGCCGACAAAGCCGTGCGCTTCAACAGTTCGGCGATTTCTGTTGCCGGTGCCGTGTTTGAAATGTTTTCGAGAATTTGAAGCGCTTCGCGCCGATAAGCATTTCGGCGATAGCGTTTCACCCACCGGAAGAGAAGGATGGCTAATCCTAGCAAAAGCAAAACTGCCACCAACGCCCATCCCCAGGTCTGAGGCAACCACGACACCGATGGTGGAATAGCAATGTCGTGGAGCGTCCGCAGGGCAGTCTCCGTTGCCTGATCCATTATCGCCTCCTTTGACGCCACATGGACTTTTCAAGGAGATTACGCAGTTGCGGGGCGGTTTCTTCCGCGGCCGAGATGGGCAGCATCGGTAGGCCGAGCTCGCGTTGCCAGGAGCGAAATTCGCGCCCGCGATTGCGCGCGAAACTGTCGATGGAATTGCGTATCGATCCTTTGCCGAAGGTCAGTTCGGCCTGCGTGGTGCCTCCGCTGACGACCAGATCGCCGCTCGTCGGCAAGTCGAGCAGAAAAGGATCGTAAACCAGCAGGCAGATCACGTCATTGCGGCTTGATATATGCAGCAGATAGTCGCGGGTTGCCTCATCATGTCCGTCGAAGTCGCTGACGACGATCACGAGATAGTCGTGATAGGCAATGGCGCTGACATGGTGCAGAATATCATTCAACATAGATGGCGCAGGTTCATGGGCATAGCTGGCGTTCAGTGCGGCGTTCTTCTCCGCAATCTGGCTGGCCAGTCCGATGACCGCGTTGCGGCTGCGCTGTGGTTTGATCTGAGCGGTATCCGTGTCGCCGAATACGATGCCGCCGACGCGGTCGCCTGACCCCAGAATACGCCACGCACAGAGCATTGCGCATTCTGCTGCCGTCACGGATTTCATGGAGCGTCTGCTGCCGAAGAACATATTGATCCGCTGATCGACGATCACGAGCGCAGGGCGTTCCTTCTCTTCGCTATAAACCCGCACGACGGGTTTCATCGTGCGTGCAGTGACTCGCCAGTCGATGGAACGAATATCATCGCCGGGCAGATATTCGCGCAATTCTTCGAAGGACAGACCACGACCACGGACTGCCGAGCGCATTCGCCCCGCAAGCTGGCGATGGCTGGGAGATTTTTGAACGAAGCTGAGATCACGCGCTTGAGCTTCAAGAGCGATGAGCGCAGAAGTGTCTACGTAAACGCCGGTCTCAACGCTCGCGCCAGCCTTCATGACACGGCCACCAGTTCGGTGATGCGGTCGATGATCTGGTCTGGCGTTGTGTTGGAGGCATGGGCTTCATAGGACAACAACAGCCGGTGGCGGAAAACGTCATGCACGATTGCTTTTACGTCATCGGGGGTGACAAAGTCTCGCCCTTTCAGCCACGCATAGGCGCGGGACATGCGGTCAAGGCCGATGACACCGCGCGGACTGACGCCAACCTGTAAAAGCTTGGCCAGGTCCGCATTGTAACGATCCGGATATCGTGTCGCGAAGACCAGCGCGACCATATATTTCTCGACGGGTTCCGAAACTGTAACCGTACCGATTTCCTTGCGCGCATCAAAAATGCTCTGTGCGGAGAGGCGCGTCGCCTTCTCTTTTGAAGCAGCCTTGCTGTGAGCTTCCTGTTCCTCGTTGCGGTTAAGACGCATTATCGCGGCTTCGGATTCTTCGTCTGGGTAGTCAACCCGGATATGAAGCAGAAAACGATCCAGCTGCGCTTCGGGCAGGGGATAGGTGCCTTCCTGCTCAATCGGGTTTTGGGTCGCCATAACCATGAACAGATCCGGCAAAGGATAGCTCTTTCCGCCGACGGTTACCTGCCGCTCCTCCATCGCTTCCAGCAGAGCGGATTGCACCTTGGCAGGCGCGCGGTTGATTTCGTCGGCAAGAATGAGATTGGCGAAGATTGGCCCCTGCTGAAACTGGAACGCGCTCTTTGTTCCGTCTGAGATATAAATCTCGGAACCGGTGACATCCGCCGGCAGCAGATCTGGCGTGAACTGTATGCGGGAAAGTTCGGATTCGAGGTTTTTTGCCAGACTTTTGATTGCGCGGGTTTTGGCGAGACCGGGCAGCCCCTCGACCAGTATATGGCCGTTTGAAATGACCCCCAGCAAAAGGCGTTCGACCATTTGCTCCTGCCCGACGACGGATTGCCCAACCCGTTTGCCGAGTTTCAGAATATCATCGCGTGCTGCCATATCGGGTGTCCTGAAATGGTGGGAAAAGGCGCGCCGTGAAAGAGCGCGCCTAAATCGTTACTTTTCTATACCGCGTTCTTTGAACGACTGATCAATCGCCTTGTCCACTTGGGCACGCACGCCTTCAAGGTTAAAGCTGGCGTTGCGTTGGCTCGGCGGAAACTGGACAAAGGTTTCCAACAAAGCGGCAGCCTTTAGCTGGGCCTTCACAAGCAGGAAGTCATTTCGTACCAGCCAGTCATTATACTGATCGGATACGATATCGGCGCGTTCATATGGATCCATACGAAGGTTGAACAGCTTCGGTACGCGCCATGTGACCAGTGGTGTTTGCCACACGGCGAACCCTCCCGGGGCAGGCTGCTCATGGAATACAACCTTCCATTCGTCAAATCTGGTCGCGACCAGGTTGCCGTCATCATCGAAGTAAAAGAATTCATTCCGTGAACTTTTATCCGCTTTTCCGGTCAGATAATCGAGCTGGTTATAGCCGTCCAGGTGATTGCGGAAAGTGGTCGTGCTGCCGTCCGGCTTCCAGCCTTTCAACAGCCTGTCCTTTACGTCCGGGTCTCCGGCTGCGGCCAGAAGAGTCGGAAACCAGTCCAGCCCGGAAAACATCTCGTTTGAAACCTGGTCGGGCTTGATGTGTCCCGGCCAGCGGACCATTGCAGGAACGCGGAAAGCGCCTTCCCAATTGGTGTCTTTTTCCGAACGAAATGGTGTGGTGGCAGCGTCCGGCCATGACCACTGGTTGGGCCCGTTGTCGGTGGTGTAGACAACAATCGTATTGTCTGTGATGCCAAGTTCGTCAAGCTTCTTGAGAAGTTTGCCGACATCGCCATCGTGCTCGACCATGCCGTCGCCATACTCATTGTAAGCCATGCCGCTTTGGCCGCGCATTGACTCACGAACATGAGTGAAGGCATGCATGCGGGTCGTGTTCATCCAGGTGAAGAAGGGCTTGCCTGCCTTCGTCTGACGGTCAATGAAATCAATCGCTGCGGCTGTGGTTTCGTCATCGATCGTTTCCATCCGCTTCTTGGTGAGCGGACCTGTATCGTCGACTTTGCCGTCAGCCGAGGCCTTCACGACGCCTCGCGGAGAATATGCCTTAAGAAACTCCTTGTCGTCTTTCGGCCAAGTGGGCTGCTCCGGTTCCTCTTCGGCATTCAGATGATAAAGGTTTCCGAAGAACTCGTCGAAACCATGTTGGGTTGGCAGAAATTCATCCTTGTCGCCAAGATGATTTTTGCCGAACTGGCCGGTTGCGTATCCCAGCGGCTTGAGGGCCTGCGCGATAGTGATATCGGTTGCCTGAAGACCGACCGGTGCTCCCGGCGCGCCGACTTTGCACAGGCCCGTGCGTAAGCATACCTGGCCCGTGATAAAGGTTGAGCGCCCCGCCGTACACGAGTTTTCCGCATAATAGTCGGTGAACCTTATGCCTTCCTTGGCAATCCGGTCGATATTGGGGGTTCTATACCCGACAAGCCCATCGCTATAGGCGCTGATGTTGGTCTGTCCGATGTCATCGCCGAAGATAACGAGAATGTTCGGTTTCCCTGCGGGTGCCGCGGGCGCAGCCTGCTGCGCATAAGCTGGCGTAACGACCGTCGCAGAAGTCACTGTCATGGCCAAGGCAGCAGTCGCTGAAAGTAGTCTACGGATGACAGGCGTCTTCATAGCGGCCTCCTCAATGTGGATTTATTCAACATTCCGCACTCCTGTTTGCGAGGCAAATTGGGATGTCGTCGATGGCAACGTGGGAAGGCTCGACCAAATCCGGAGGAAGCGTAAGTACGTTACTGTAAACATGCTCGGTGATCGGCATTTACGTTAAATCTGGCTGGCCAGCGCGAGTCGCAGAAGTGGCGCAGTGCCCACGATATTTACCGTAACGTACTGCCGTTCGTACAAATTGGTGTCATGCTTCGCAGTGAAAATCCGTTGAGGGGAGAACCGTGGCACGTGACCCAGGATGATGCAGTCCGTCGCAGCTTCAGTTCTGCATCGAGAAGCGGGCTTAGTAAACTCATGTTAAAGCTCCCATCTGTCCGTTCGCAGCTAAAGCAACTTTCCGGCGAACCGCTGATTGGTCTCTTCGAGGCTTATGACGAAGCCAGCAACATGTTGGAAAAATTGCGCCGAGCTGAAATTGGAGTCACCCCCCTTTCTCTGGAATACGAGACCATATGCAAGGAGATAGAAGAGGACGTACTGCAATATTGCTTACTACATAAATAGGGACATGCTCCGAAATGGAACATCTTATTCGCGGCAAGCTGTTATTATTGACATCGGCTTTTCGGGGACTATTTTAGCCTAAAACCGCTAATTTATTCTAATGTCGGGGCCCGAGGGGTGGTATGACACGGAATAGTAGTGCATTTGATGACCGGGGAGCGTCAGATCAAGAAGTTAAATCCGCGTTAGCCGATCTGATTGCGGATAAGCGATTTCGCGCGACCGAACGGGGCAGGGCGATCCTCAGTTACATTGCGGATCTGCATTTTTCCGGCAGTTCTGAAGGGGTCAAGGGCTATTCGATAGCGATTGATGTTCTGGGGCGGCCTGATAGTTTCGATCCTTCCACTGACCCGATTGTACGCATAGAAATCAGCCGGCTGCGGGCCGCTTTGGTCCAGTATTATGAAGCTTTTGGCAAAGAAAAGCCGATTGAGATCGAGCTTCCTAAAGGCAAATATGCGCTTGCGTTCAACCACCGCGCCGTCGTGGATACATCTGTTTCGGACGAGGCTTCTGCGGGCGAGCCAATTCCGCCTCCGATGCAAGCTCCATTAACTTTAAGGCATCGTCTCCAATATTTGGATTTGGCGGTCGCTAGTCTGGTATTGCTTATTTCTTTTACATTAGTCTATTTTTTGACAAATCGGTCAGTCGATACCGTAAAGCCCACTGTTGCGATTGATTTCCGGGCTGAGAACCCCGCGTTCGATATAGAGGCCGAAATGTACGGGATTCGGTGCTGATCGCACTTGGTAATTTTCATACGCTGGCGCTTCGTTCCGACAATAGCGGATCGATTGATCCACAGGTTCGGCTTCCAGCCTATACGGTTCGGATGCGCTATCGCGTTGAAGGTGAGATGAAAAGCATCTGGTGGCAGGTGAATGACGAGGTCAAGAACGTCATTGTAAGCTCCGGTATCGAAGAAGCTTCGGGAATGGGGCAATCCACAGAACAGGTGCGAGCAGCTCTTTCCTCAGCTCTATCGCAAAAGCTTGCTGCCTCCACCGGGGTGATCAATACACGTCTGGTCGCAGATGTGAAGAACTCGTTCATCGGCAATATTTGTGTTCTCAAAGCGGAAATATCGCTGGCGAAGGGGCAGGCGCTATCGGACGACGAAACGTGTCTTGAGCAGACTTTAAAGAGTGATCCAAGGCAGAGTGACGCCATGGCTGCTCTTTCCCGTGTGCTTGTGAATGCCAATGCGCTCCTAATCAGCAAGGATGTGTTGGACCGTAGCCTGGAACTTGCGCAAGATGCCGTCGCTGTCGCGCCGGGATCGGATCGCGCTGAATTTGCCTTGATGGAAGCCAATTTTCGCAAAGGCAGGATCGATGAAGCGCTGGAGGCGGGTAAGCGCGCCGTGTCTCTTAACCCCAATAATCTGGAGGCGAAGGCGGCGCTGGCAATGGTGCTTTTCGCCAATGAGAATTGGGATCAAGCTGTGGCTCTCATTGAGGAAAGCGGGCAAGAAAATCACAGTATGGCTTTGAAGGCGCGCACCGTGCTTGCGCTTGATGCCGCCCGTCGCGGCGATTGGCACAACGTGCTGCTTCGTGCAAATCAGCTGCCTCCACAGAATGATTTCGCAACCGGTTTTAGATTGGCTGCGCTTGTTCAGTTGCGACCGGCTGATGCCCAAAAAGAACTTCGGGATGTTACACGATCCAATCCCAATCTACGCCAGTCAGTCGGTGAAAAATTGGAAGCACTAAGTGTTCCAAACATTGTCACAAATGCCATTATCGACCAAATCCAGATCGGGCAAACAAAGTTGCAGCCGGACAAGCCATGAGAGCTAAACTGACGAACACGTTTTGCATTTGTTCATTGAACGCTTTGGAGCCAAGCTCCGTTGAGGTCAGCTTCAACGGCAATTACCAGCCCAACATTTACCGTAACGTACGCATTAGACATTGCGTGAAAAACAAATAGAAACGAGAATTATCCAAAATTAAGTATTGTTAGATTCGTGGGAATATTGAGCAGCCGTGCTCGTAGCTGAGGGGATGTTATGGGTCGAATTTCGCTTCATACGCTGTCACTGGCTTCAATTGCGGGACTGTTGCTTGTTCCGTCCGTGGCGATGAGTGCAGAAGGAGGCGCGGGTTTCTACCTGTTAGGATCGAAGGGACCAGCGGCGGGCATAACGCCTCCACCCGGTGTCTATTTTCAGAACGATTTCTACTATTATCGCGGGAATCTCGGCGGAGATAAAAGCCTGCCAACTGGCGGTAAGCTGGCCGTTGGTGTCGTGGGCACCGCGGTCATTGAGGTCCCGACGGTCATGTGGGTGCTGCCGGAAACTATCGCCGGAGGCCATCTTGGTCTTGGCGGGACGATACCGGTCGGCTGGAAGAAAACCGAAGCGGATGTGGTTTTAAACGGCCCCCGGGTGGGTGAGGTCTCGACAGGTGTGCGCGATACGGCGTTTACCATTGGTGATCCGATCGTTAGCGGGTTCCTGGGCTGGCAGACGGGTAATTTCTATTACCAGATTGGCACCATGATCAATGTGCCCATCGGCGATTATCAGGACGGCGAGATATCCAATATCGCTTTCCACCATTGGGGCGCGGATGTGTTTGCAGCCGCAACCTGGCTTGACCCTGCAATTGGTTGGGATATTTCGGGCGCGATTGGCGTAACCTTTAATGCGGAAAATCCGGCCACCGACTATCGAACCGGTAACGAGTTCCATTTCGAATGGGCCGCCGTAAAACACATCAATGCGAAATTCGATGCCGGTCTGGTGGGTTATTACTATCAGCAGCTATCGGGTGATAGTGGAGACGGTGCGGCGGCACCATTCAAGGGACGTGTGGCTGCCGTTGGTGCAACTGTCGGCTGGAACTTCGAACTGGGTGAAACACCGCTTTCCGCCCGTGTGAAGTATTTCCACGAGTTTGCTGCGGAAAACCGGGCCGAAGGAGACGCGGTTTTCCTGTCATTATCGATGCCATTGTCGATCACCAAACCGACCGTGTCTGCTGATTAACCCGGTGTGGAGATTGGCTTCTCTTTGAGGACATGGAGTATCTGAAACGCCCAGCATGACTGATTAGGGAGAAGGATATGCATATCAGATCATTCAATACCGCCGGATTGGTTGGCATGGCTGGAATGATATTTATGGTCCTGTCCTGTTCATCAGCGCATGCTCAGAATGATAAACTGAGTGGATTTCCAGCGATGGTTCTGGGCGGGCAGACGGCCAAAGCGACTACTGTTCAATTCAGCGTTCCTTTCGACAATCTCATACGGCTGGCCGACAAAGATGTATCGCTGGGTAAAACGAGCCTCGATGAGATCCAAGCTGTCGTTGGAGGGACTGTGCACGGTCATACAACGTCATCCCTTAAAACGGCTTGGCTTTGCTATGAGGTGACGGGCGATAATTTGCCCCGTCGTATCTGGTTCATTTCGGACGGGATGAACACAAAGAAAGGTCAGGGGGCCGTTCTCAATCTGATTTCGGCGGAAATTATAACGGACAAGTCTGCGAAATGCGGACGGCCTCGCATTGATCTGACGAACCTCAAATTGCCTATTCCTGCCTTGAAAGACAACAAACATGCGCTCGAAAAGCGGTTCGGCAAGGTAAGCGCCAAGCAATTTGCGCGTTATTCGAACGAACATAAAGTTTCAGGTGCGACAGTTGAGCAGTCGCTCGTCTACCAGCTGGATGGAGACCGGATTATTGGTGTGGCGTTCTCCCAGGCCGCAGCGAAGTAGCATATCTCGTGTCCAGTCAAGCATAGGTAAGAAAGTCGGGCATATGGGATTTCGCTTCGCGTTAGCCATGTTCATTGCAATACGGAATGTCATGGGTCTCGCGATTGGTATTTTCGTCTTATCGGCTCCATCATTTGCACAGTCTGCGAGCGACGATATCGATGAATTGGCACGAAAAGTCTCCAACCCCGCTTCGTTCATGATCAGTGTGCCAGTTCATTCAGATATTGATTTTGGTCGTGGAAGCGAAAAGGTGCGGGGCTTCTCTCTCGATATCGAACCAGTCATTCCAATGCGGTTCAATGATCGCTGGAACGTTATTTCCCATACCGATATTCCGTTGGTTTACAGCAACCCGTTTGGCGACGTGGGCAGCAATTTCGGGCTCGGCGACATAACGCAGACTTTCTCTTTCACTCCGTCCGCCCATGGCCCAGTCATATGGGCGATTGGACCGCAGTTCTCGTTCCCAACGGCGACAGACGATTTGCTGGGGTCCGGCAAGTTCTCTCTCGGGCCATCGGGTTTGCTGCTTTATCAAACAAGTGCAATCACGACTGGCCTCTCGTCAAACCATATCTGGTCCGTTCTTGGGGCAGATAGCAGGCCGGACGTGAACCGAACCGAACTCCAGCCGTTTATCGCCTGGCATATTGGCAAGGTACGAACAATTTCGGCAAATCTTGATGCTGACTATGACTGGACAGCCGATCAATGGACTGTACCAGTGTCGGGGGCATTCTCAAAGATCGTGAAGCTTGGCGATCAAACGATGAGCCTGTCGCTTGGAGCGAAATACTGGCTGGAAGGTCCAGACGAAAGCCGCAAATGGGGATAAAGGCGGGCGTAATCTTCCTTTTCCCCCAAACGCTCAAATAGCGCGGTCGTCACACAGGAACGATGGTGTCAAAGGCCAGCGACCTTTTTCAGATCATCGACGGCGCCGGGGGCGGCTGCAAACACAGGATGGCCTTTAAGAATATTCTCGCCGCTCACAGGGAATGGATGGATGTATCCGCCGGCCTCACGCACGAGACAAAAGCCAGCCATGCAATCCCATGCGTGCATGTAAGGCTCGTAGTAGCCGACAAGCCTGCCTGCCGCCACATAGGCGATCATTAGGGCGCCCGACCCGTTGCGTATGAAAGTGCCACCGGCTTCCAGCAGATTTTCGACGATCTTCGCCACGGTTTGCGGAGTGACATAGTTATTTGCGCCAATGCCTGTGACTGCGTTTTGAAGAGTCTTCGTTGAATCGAGCGCCAGTTTCTTGCTATTCAGCGTCGCGCCAAGACCTTTTGCCGATGCATAGAGCTCATCGAAACAGGGTGCCTTGATAACGCCAATGACAGGCTCGCCGTCTTTCAAAACGGCAATCGACACACACCAGTTTGGCATACCGTTTACGAAAGGGCTTGTTCCATCAATGGGGTCTACAACCCAGGTAAAGCCCGATGATCCGTCGTTCAGTCCGTATTCCTCACCCAGAAAGCCGTCTTCCGGAAATTTTTCGGAAACAAGCGTGCGAATAAGCTGCTCCACTTCCCGATCAGCAATGGACACCACGTCTTGGGGATCACGTTTGAATTCTATGGTCAGCGCTTCGCGATTGTTGAAGTAGTCCAGCGCCTTGGCGCCAGCCGCCTGCGCAATGTCTTTGGCAAGCACCAGCCGCTTTTCCAGGTCGTATTGGAGTTTGTTGGTCATTCTTTGCTTCCGGCGAGAGTGATGATCGGCACGTTTTGGCGAGCTATTGATTGATAAGCGCAAGCCCGCGTGACTTGAAGTGTATCGAGACATCCGTGAGCGTTGGCAAGGCCTGTTCCGCTTCGGGGTCAACTATGAAGAGCTTGCCATGCTCGGTTTCGATCTCATACTCGATGTGATCGCCAAGATAAGCGGCATGCGCCACGCGCCCCGGAAAATCGCCTCCGGCGAGCGGCTGCAGGTTAACGGCGTTCGGTCGGATCGCCAGTTGTGCGGCCCCTGTTTTGGCGTTACGCGCAGCGACACGGTGGGTCATTGCGCCAATGCGTATGACGGCCTCGTTATTCTCGGTGGCGATCACTTCGCAGGGCACGACATTGGCCTCGCCCATGAAGTCCGCGATAAACGCCGACGCCGGTGACTCATAGAGTTCACGCGGTGTGCCTTTCTGCGCAATATTACCATCCTTCATTACGATGATCGTATCGGATACGGCCAGTGCTTCATCTTGATCATGCGTTACATAGACTGCCGTGAAACCAAGCCGTTGCTGCAATTCGCGGATTTCCGTGCGCACGCGCCGCCGAAGCCGTGCATCGAGGTTGGATAGCGGTTCGTCGAGAAGCAGCACTTGTGGTTCTAGCACCAGAGCACGCGCCACGGCCACGCGCTGCTGTTGTCCGCCCGAAAGCTCGGCGGGCAGTCGGTGGCCCATGCCGCCCAAACCAACCAGCTTCAGTCCTTCTTCTGCTCGATCGCGGGCTTCGGCTTTCTTGATGCCGGAAGATTCCAGCCCATAGGCGACGTTATCCAGCGAATTCATATGTGGAAACAGTGCGTAGGACTGAAACACCATCGAAACATCGCGTTCATTGGCTGGCAGATTGGTAACATCCTTGCCGCCGATCAGAATGCGGCCCGAGCTTGGGTGTTCCAGCCCCGCAAGCAATCGCAATGTGGTGGTCTTTCCACAGCCTGAAGGGCCAAGCAGAGTGACCAGCGTTCCCGGTTCGACAATCAGGGACAAATCGGGCAGGGCGGTGAAGTTTCCAAATTTCTTGGAGACATTCTCGAATGTGACGGAGCCGGGGCGGATCGTCGTCATGCTACTTTCTCCTGATTGGCGGATTTGATCGGCGTGACAGCGGCGACACGATTTTCTCGCCTGAGTTTTCGTTCTCCGACAAGCAACTGAAAGCCGGTGATGATGACGATCATCACCACAATCAGCATTGAGGAGTAGGCAATGGCGACCCCGAATTGCCCATTTTCAACCAGTCCGACGATGTAGGATGTCGCCATGTTATACTGCGCGGACACCAGAAAGATGACGGCGCTGATCGATGTGATCGCGCGCACGAAGGAATACACCAGCGCTGCGGTTATGGCGGGGCGCAGGAGTGGCAGAATGACCTTGCGAATGGTGCGGAAGCTGTTTGCCCGCAAGGTCAGGGAAGCTTCATCAAGGCTTTTGTCGAGTTGGCTCATTGCAGCGACGCCGCCCCGAACGCCGACAGGCATGTTGCGGAAAACGAAGCAGGCGATGAGGATTGCTGCAGTGCCGGTCATTTCGAGCGGCGGCAGATTGAACGCCATGATGTAGCTGACACCGATCACCGTGCCCGGAATTGCAAAGCTCAGCATCAATGCGAATTCGAACAGATTGCGGCCGACAAAGCGTTGCCGAACAATCAGATATGCGGTGAGCAAGCCAACAGCGGCTGTGAGCGGCGCTGAGATCAGCGAGATTTCCATTGTGGTCCAAAAGGAGTTCCATGCAACACCGGTCCATGCAATGCCGGTCTCGGTCCAGCCAATGGAGAAGGCGCGGGTATAATGCTCCAGCGTCAATGTATTATCGAGTCCCCACTGGCGCACAAAGCCGCCGATAAGGATCATGAGATAGACGATGACGGTGAATATCATCCACGGGATAACAAGCACGTAGACGCCGACTTTCAACCCGTGTGGCAAGGCGGCATGCATGCCAGAATCGCCCTTGCCGGTTACGGTTGCGAAGTTTTTGCCAGCGAGCCAAAGGCGCTGAATAAGGAAGGCGCTGAGCGTGAAACACAGCAACACCATGGCGAGGACAGCTGCGCGCGATGGATCATTTTGCGCACCCACCACTGCAAAGAAGATTTCCGTCGACAGCACGCCGTTGCTGCCGCCCAAAACCATCGGATTGCCGAAATCGGCCATGCTCTCGATGAAAGCGATAAGGAAGGCGTTGGCAAGGCCCGGTGCCATCAATGGCAGCGAGACCTTTCGGAAAGTGCGCCAGCGGTCTGCGCGCAAGGTTTGCGACGCTTCCTCCATCGACGGCGACACACCCTCAACAACGCCGATGAGGACCAGAAATGAAATCGGCGTAAAGGAAAGAACCTGCGCAATCCAGATGCCGGTCAGGCCGTAGAGCCAACGCCCCGGCTCGACACCGAATATGTTGGAGATCTGTTCCGTGACCACGCCCGCGCGTCCGAACAACAAGGTAAGGGCCAAACCGACGACGAAAGGCGGCGTGATGATTGGAAGGATGGTGAGAAGTCGAAGCCCTTTCTTGAAAGGGAAGTTTGTGCGCGTCGCCACCAGGGCAAAGGCAAGGCCCATGATTGTAGAACCAGAGGCCGTCATCAGTGCAAGCCATAAGGTGCGCCATGCGACACCGCAGCGGCCTTCCCCCACCACGCAGGCGAGGCTCCAGATGGAGGAATCTTGTATGTTTCCGATGAACCCCTCTGGCTTGAATGAACCGTCGAAGTCCTGAACGGAACCGACAAACATGCTGAGCACCGGGTAGAAGACAAATACACCTACCAATGCTACCAGCAAGGTAATGGAGGAAACGACGAAAGCATCGCCTTTCATCACGCCACGTTCAGCAAGACCGAATGCGAAAATTAGCAAAAAGCAGAGACAGGTCAGGATTGCGCCTGCACCAAAGGCTGGTTGTCCATCGGCGAGCGGGCCAAAGAGACTTTCACTGATTGTCCAATTCCAACCGGAACCGCCAACGGCCAGCCCTTGAAGGACGAGAAACCCCAGACCAAAAAGGCTTGCCCAGATCAAGATGGAACTGCGCCTGCCGACAGGCAAGGCTATGCGGGCAAATGCACAAACAAGCATAAGGGCCGCCGCCACGCCGAGCCAGGGACGGGAAAAAGCAACGATTTGCAGGATGCCGGGTGCAGTTGTGCTTTCGCTGAACAGGTCGCCAAGCCAGCCAAAACCAAGAAAGCCGTCTTCTATCCGATACCAGGGCAGTAAGACGAAGGCCACCAGCGCAAATGCGAGAACAATATCCAGTCTGCGGTTTTGCTGTACCATAGTGCGTCCGCTTCATTTCGGGTCTTGGAATTGTTGCGATGAATGGCGAGGCGTTAGCGGCAACGCCATTCAGGCAGACGCGTTGCCGGAAGCGGCAACGCGTTCAAACGGTGATCGAAGGTTTAAAATCCATCAGTTGGCGTGCGCGCCAATTTCCTTGTCCCAGCGCTCCAAGAGCTCCTTGCGTTTTGCAGGGTCACCATAGGTCTTGAAGTCATAATCGATGAGTTTGATGTCTTCGAAGCGCGGCGATTCCTTCGGCACTTCGGCAGACTTGTTCGATGGAAGCTGGAAGGATTTGGCATCCTTCATATGAGATTGTACTTCCGCGGTCAGCGCCCAGTCATACCATTTCTTGGCGTTGTCGAGGTTCTTCGCGCCTTTAATGATGGACATGGAACCGATTTCGTAACCGGTGCCCTCACACGGCGCGACGGATTTGACTGGGAAACCTTCGGCAGTCATCGACACCGCATCATGCATGAAAACGATACCAATGCCGGTTTCACCACGCGCGGCGGATTTGACTGGTGCCGAGCCTGATTTGGTATATTGGGAGACGTTCTCATTGAGCTTCTTGAGGTAATCATAGGCCTTGTCTTCGCCCATGATCTGTACCAGCGTTGCAAGCGCCGTATAGGCCGTGCCGGAAGAGTTGGGATTGGCCATCTGAATTTCGCCCTTGTAGGACGCATCCAGCAAGTCAGCCCAGCATTTTGGTTCTTTGAGCTGCTTCTTGGCAAGAATATCGGTATTGTAGCCCCAGCCGAGCGCGCCGGCATAGACGCCAACCGTGCGATAGTTCGCGCTTTCCGCCTGCTTCTTGGCCCAATCCTGCAACTGATCAAGCATCGGTGATTTATATTCGAGCGTCAGCCCTTCGCCAGCGGCCTGCAAATGGGGATCGCCCGTGCCCGCCCACCAAATATCTGTTTTTGGATTGCGGGCCTCTGCGCGAACCTTGGCATAGGTTTCGCCTGAAGAAAGCCGCACCATGTTTACACTGATGCCGGTGTCTTTTTCGAACATGTTTTTCATTTGCTCGCAGATCACTACATCTGCCGAACAAATCAGATTGAGATTGCTAGCCGCTTGGGCCGCAAAAGCCATTGACGAAATGCCAGCGGCAAGCGCCGCAACCAAAAATGTCGAACGCATTCTTTCCCTCCCGTTTTACGACGCCTCCACGCCGACGTTTTTGCAAACGTGTGCACAGTCTTTGCCTTTTATCGATAGCTGTCAACGGTTTTGCAAAATTCATTCTGAATTTTTCAGAAATAGTTCAATTGTTCTGTTTGTTGCGAAAATATGCACAGCCGTGCAGGGTACGAACTAATTGCATTGTCGATTATATATGAATCGTATATGGTATGTGTATAACACAGCAAATTCGGAGCCAACGATGGGTATAGTGAAGATCGCCGATGATCTGCATGAAGAATTGCGCAAGGCGAGCGATGTCATGTGTCGTTCGATCAACGCGCAGGCAGAATACTGGATGAAAATCGGCATGCTGGCGCAGGCCAATCCAGATATGTCATTCAACGAAATCGTGCAGATGCAGTTGCGCGCCGCACAGGTGGAAATTCCGGTCATGGCTGTACGGCCATCATGACCAAGACGCCCGCCGAATTGGAACAGATGGCGATTTCAGGAGCGCTGTTGGCTTCTGTTTTCACACTGCTGGACCGTACACCGCTTGCCGGCATGACAACGATGCAGGTCAACGATCTGGTTGAGGGTTACATTACGGATGAGTTGAAAGCGCGACCCGCCAGCAAAGGACAATATGATTATCCCTTTGTGCTGAACTGCTCGAAGGACGATGTCGTCTGCCACGGAATGCCGTCCCATGATGATGTTATCGCTAAAGGCGAGATCATCAATTTCGATATTACGCTTGAAAAGGGTGGCTATATCGCGGATTCCAGCAAGACTTACATGATCGGCGACGTCGCGCCGTTTGCCTCCCGTCTTGTACGCGTGACTTATGAAGCCTTGTGGAAAGGCATTGCAGCGGTTCGACCCGGCGCCACGTTGGGCGATATTGGTTATGCCATTGAGCGTCATGCCAAGCGGAACGATTACAGCATTGTGCGCGAGTATTGCGGCCACGGCATCGGACGAGAGATGCATGAAGAACCGCAGGTTCTGCATTTCGGCAAACCGGGTACGGGGGTTCGCTTGCGCGAAGGCATGGTTTTCACCATCGAACCAATGCTCAATCAGGGAACGGCCAAGGTGAAAACCGAAAAGGATGGATGGACCGTCGTCACACGCGACGGAAAACTATCGGCGCAATTCGAGCACACAATTGCCGTCACCGGCAATGGCGTGCGTGTGCTGACCTTGCGTCCGGACGAAAAGAAAATGCTGGCAGCCATAAAGCATGCAGTATGACTGCCGGTTTGGCTATCGATTGTTCTTACGCCGCCATGTCTGGAATTTCTGTTCGAATTTCTCCTTGGTGCAGGGATAAAGCCCAATTATCGCTTCACCGTTCTTGACCTCTTCGAGCACGAAATCTTCGTATGTTTCCATCCCGATGCACTCCTCGGCGATTTCTTCGCAAAGATGCGCCGGAATGACCATGACGCCATCCGCGTCGCCGACCAGCACGTCTCCCGGAAACACGGCGGCGTCGCCGCACGAAATCGGTACATTGATGTCGATGGCTTCATGCAAAGTCAGATTTGTTGGCGCCGACGCTTTTGCGCAATAGGCGGGCATGGATAATTCGCCAATTCCGGTCACGTCACGAAAGCCGCCATCGGACACAATGCCTGCCGCGCCACGCAGCGCAAGTCGCGTTACCAGTATCGACCCAGCGGTTGCCGCACGTGCATCCTTGCGTGCATCCATAACCAGCACCCAACCGGGCGGGCAGGTTTCGATGGCAACGCGCTGTTTGTGATCAGGATTGCGGAAAACAGTGATCGGGTTTCGATCTTCACGCGCGGGAATGTAACGCAAGGTGAAAGCCTGCCCGACCATGTTGTCGGGCTTGCGCGCCACTTGAAGCGCACCTTGAATGAACTGATTACGCAAACCGCGTTTATAAAGCGCCGTAGCAACCGAGGCCGTCGAGACGTTCTTCAGTTTGGCGCGGGTTTCTTCCGTGAGAACATAATCGGTCATGGTCTGCCTCTTAATAGATCACCGGTTCATCAACCGGACGGCCAAAGTCGGTTTTCAGGAAATCGAAGTCGCAACCCTTGTCGGCCTGTTCCACATGTTTGGAAAACACAAAGCCGTAGCCACGTTCATATTTGGGTTCAGGTGTCTTCCAGGCGGCGCGGCGTTCAGCCAGTTCTTCATCAGGAACAAGCATATTCAGGCTGCGGGCGGGGATGTCCAACTCCACCATATCGCCGGTCTTAAGCATGGCTAGCGGCCCTCCAATGAAGGATTCCGGTGCAACGTGGAGCACACAGGCGCCAAAACTTGTTCCCGACATGCGGGCATCGGAAATGCGCACCATATCGCGCAGGCCGAGCTTCAAAAGTGCCTTCGGCATCGGGATCATACCCCATTCCGGCATGCCCGGTCCGCCTTGTGGTCCGGCATTGCGCAAGACAAGCACGGTGTCCGGCGTTAGGGGATAATCGGGATCATCAATGATCTTTTTCAGCTCGGGGTAGCTGTCTGCAACCAATGCCGGGCCTTTATGACGATGGAATTTCGGGTCGCAGGCCGCTGGCTTGATAACAGCTCCATCAGGACACAGGTTCCCCTTCAAGACCGCCAGCGAACCCTCATGATAGACGGGGTTGGACAGTGGACGTATAACATCATCGTTCCAGACCTGGACCTTCTCCAGCCCTTCCACCAACGTGCCACCTGTCACGGTGATAGCCGTGGGATCCAGCTTGTCGTTGAGTTGTTTCATCAATGCGCGGATGCCGCCTGCATAATAGAAATCTTCCATCAGATATGTCGTTCCCGATGGCCGAATATTGGCGATCACAGGTGTGGTGCGCCCGATGCGGTCGAGGTCGTCCAGCTCCAGTGGAATACCTGCGCGCCGCGCCATGGCAATCAAATGAATGATGGCATTGGTTGAACAACCGGTGGCCATGGCGACGATAACAGCATTTTTGACAGCAGCAGGCGTAATGATCTGGTCGGGTTTCAAATCTTCCCAGACCATATCGACAATGCGGCGTCCGCATTGGGTCGACATGCGTTGGTGGTTGGCGTCGGATGCCGGTATGGACGATGCACCGGGGAGGGAAAGGCCCATGGCTTCGGCAATCACGGTCATCGTGGACGCGGTGCCCATCGTCATGCAATGCCCATAGCTGCGCGCAATACCGCCTTCTATGCCTTGCCATTCTTCCTTACCGATGGTGCCTGCGCGGCGCTCGTCCCAGAACTTGAACATATCCGTGCCGGATCCTAGCGTTTTCCCGGCATAATTGCCGCGAAGCATTGGACCTGCGGGCAGGAAAATGAAGGGTAGACCGGCGCTTGTAGCCCCCATGATGAGTGCAGGCGTGGTCTTATCGCATCCGCCCATCAAAATGGCTCCATCGACCGGATGCGAGCGCAGCAGTTCTTCGGTCTCCATCGCGAGCATGTTGCGATAGAGCATTGTTGTGGGTTTCACGTAGCTTTCAGACAAGGACAGAGCGGGCAGTTCAAGGGGAAAGCCGCCTGCCTGCAAGATGCCGCGTTTGACCCATTCGACCCTGTCCTTGAAATGGGCATGGCAGGGCTGCGCATCCGACCATGTATTGATGATCGCGATGATGGGCTTGCCCTCCCAGTCCACCGGATCATAACCCATCTGCATTGTTCTGGAACGATGGCCCGAAGAACGCTGATCATCCGGCAACATCCAGCGCGCAGAACGCAGATCGGCATATTGCTTCCTGGGCATTTCAATATCTCCCCGAAAATTTTCGGCCCTGCCTGTTATCAGCGAGCCTGCTTTAGTTGTGACTGTGCCCCACGGATCGGCGCATGAAAGCTAATCGCCACGCGTATAGTCTTGTGCTGTGAAAGCGCCGCCCTGATAGCGCCGCGTGATCGAATCGCCAGTTTCGGCGAGGTCGCCAAAACGCGAGGCGTCATCCTGCGGCACATAACCGATGCGGCTGGCATCGTCCTTTTCCCACCAGCGCCCGGCATTGGCGGAGATCCCCCAGACGACGGCAAAGCCGGTTTCCTGCGCCTCGACAGATCCGATCAACAACCGCACAAGATCGTCTTGCGAAAGCCAGGTGGCGAGGTGTCGTGCTTCGGTTGGTTCAGGAAGGCAGGAGCCGATGCGCACATGAACGCTTTCGACGCCATGTTTGTCGAACATCATTTGGCCTAGCAGTTCACCATAAGCTTTCGACAATCCGTAATAGCCATCAGGCTTGAAGGGATCATCGCTGCTCAGCACCGCATCGCGTTCATAAAAGCCAATCGTATGATTGGAACTTGCAAAAATCACCCTTTGCTTTTCAGCGCGCGCAGCCTCGAAAATATGGGTAACGCCGAGAAGGTTAGCACGGGCAATCAGATTGTAAGGCTTTTCGATACTGATGCCGCCAAAATGCAATATCGCATCGGTTCCGCGAACCAATTCGGCAACAGCATCGGCATCGCTCAGATCCGCCTGTATGAATTCTGCACCTTCGGGCAAGGCATCGGGGAATGGTTCAATGTCGGATAAGCGCAGGCAGTATCCGGCTTGTGACAGTTTTCGGGTGAGCATACGGCCAAGATTGCCGGAAGCCCCGGTCAAAAGGAGGTGCTTCATTCAGTCAAATTCCCTTCATGCGTGCCACTTTTGCCCCGGCAACAGTGCTGGTTGCGAGATGCACCCCGCCCGATTGTGGAGCTTCGGCCAATTTGTCTGCGGGGGCCAAGCGATGCGAAGTTAGTGCGATCTGCTTCAGATCGGGACCGCAGAAGCAAGGCATTGTCGGTGCCGGAACCGGAACTGAAAAGCTAGCGAGCAGATTTCCATCCGCATCGAAGCGGTTCAGGACACCAGCCGACACACCCGCACTCCAGTAAGCGCCTTCGGCATCGCAAGCGCCGCCGTCCGGTCTGCCGGTAACTTCGTCGAGGTCGCGAATGCGCCTCTGATTGCTAATACGGCCCGCCACGCGGTCAAAGTCGTAACGGTCGATCCATGGTCCCCGGGAATCCGTATGGAACATCGTGGTCGCGTCCGGTGTCCATGCAAGGCCGTTTGAAACCTCAAATCCCTTTGCCATGACCGCAGCTTGCCCATCGGCAGTAACACGATAAAGCTTTGCGATAGGTTCGCGTGTCGGGCGACAATCCATGCTGCCGATCCACAGCGCACCGTCGGGACCGATCTTGCCGTCGTTGAGCCGCGATGTTTCTGGCTCATCATAGCCGCCCCACAGGGGCTGCCTGTCACCGCTATCTGGGTCGAACAGAATGATTTCGCGTGCCAGCGCGACGATCAGCTTACCGCTTTCGGCAAGCCCGACGCATGGAACTTCGGCTTCAAAGGTCCAGTCTCGAACCGGGCCATGTTCAAGATCGATTTCGTAAAGCTTGCGCCCATTGATATCGCAGGCAAAAAGCTTCGCCCGGCGCTCGTCCCAGACGGGGCTTTCCATCAATGCGCCGCGCAGATCGGCAATACAGTGAAACGGTCCAATCATAATGCGTCTGTCTTTCTGCGGATAACATCCGGGTGGTTAAGAACGAAATCGGAGAGCTCCAAGCCAAGCCCGGCCCCTTCAAAGGGATAAATCATCCCGTTTTCAATCCGTGGCATCACCGTGACCAGATCGCGATACCATGAAGTGTAATAGGCCCGGACCGACTCTTGATAGATGGCATTGGGCGCATTGAGCGACAGGTGAATGGAGGCTGCGAAAACGACTGGTCCCGTGCAGTCATGCGGCGCAATAGGGCGCTGGAAGGCTTCGGCCATGGTGGCGATCTTCTTCGCTTCGGAAAGTCCGCCGCACCATGAAATATCCAGCATCACATAATCGGACGCATCGGCGCGCAGGACGTCGAGGAATTGCGCGCGGGTTGCCATTGTTTCGCTTGCACAAACCGCAATGCCGGATTTCTGGGCATAAACCGCAAGCGCTTGCGGATTCATCATTTTGATCGGGTCTTCTGACCAGAACGGGCGGAACGCCTTTAGCTCGCGCGCAATGGTCAACGCCGATGTCAGATCCCACATGGAATGGAATTCGACCATGATTTCCATTTTGTCGCCGACAGCATTGCGTATCTGGCGGAACGGCTCCAGAGCCTTGTCCAGATCCTGCGCATGGATGAAATTTCCCCCCGAAGCCACGGCGAATGGATCAAACGGCCATATCTTCATGGCCGTTATGCCTTCGGAGAGAAGACTTTCGGCAAGCGCGCCCGCGTCACGGTGAAAGGCAAGCTGGTCCTCGTAAGGTCCTTCCTTGCCTTCGTCCGTATCGCCGATATAGCGACGCGCACCGCTTTTGTTATAGGTGTAGCCTGCACAGGTATTGTAGGTGCGGATGGAGTGTCGCGACAACCCGCCCAGCAGCTGGTGGATGGGCTGGCCGGCGACCTTGCCAAAAATATCCCAAAGCGCGATGTCGATGGCGGACGCGGCGCGAATTTCCACGCCGGAAGACCGAAAGCCGACATAAGGCTCCAGCAGGAGTTTGGATATCCGGTCGATCTCCAGTGGGTTCTGCCCGATCAGTTGCGGTGCGATATCACTATGGATATAGGCCGCCACGGCATTCGCGCCGCGAAACGTCTCACCCAGACCCACAATTCCCCCATCGGTGTGGATTTGAACCCACAAGATGTTGTTGAGGTGCGGCAACTGCACCGTCTCCACAGCCGTGATCTTCATCATAGGCTCCTGTTCAGTCTGTCACGTTAATGCGCGGATGGTTGACGGTTGCGCGCGACAATTTGCGTGGGGTTGACGAAGCGCAGCGCCAAAAGAAGCCATACCAGCGAAGTCACCATGTAGACCACGGCCATGGCGTCGATGGATTGGACGGAACGAACACCGGCTGCGAACACCGAATAATAGAGTGCCACGACGAGTGTTTGCGATGTTGGGCCCGCTGTCAGGAAGGTAAGTTCGAACATGGCCACCGTTCGTACCAGAACCAGAAGCATGGCGGCGAGAACACCGGGCAGCAACATGGGCAGGAGCACATGGATGAAGAGTTTGAATGTTCCAGCGCCGAAGACCCGCGCCGCCGCCTCAACCTTGGGGTCGATCTGTTCAATGAAGGGGATCATGACGAGAATGACGAAAGGTACGGTCGGCACGAGATTGGCAAGAACGACACCCCAGAATGTTCCACCGACGCCGAATTTATAAAGTACGGTTGCAAGCGGAATACCGAAGGTTATTGGTGGCACGAGCAGGGGTAGAAGGAAGATCAGCAGCACGAATTTCTTGCCGGGGAAATCGCGCCGCGCCATGGCATAGGCGGCGGTTACACCGAGAATGCCGGATAGGATCACAACGGCAAAGACCACCTGAAACGTCACCAGCAAGACCTGATCCAGCTGGAATTCCGCCCATGCGGCTGCATACCAGCGTGTCGTGAAGGCATCCGGCAGCCATGTGCCAAGCCAGCGTGTGCCGAAACTCGACACGACGACAGCCGTAATAACCGCCAGAACGTTGAGGACAAAGAAGGCGGTGAGAAGCCAGACGGCGGTGATCCAGAGTTTGGAGAGAAGGGATGTGTCCCGAACCATGATTTATCCCTTTCCGCCGGCTGTCGAGCCACGATAGAAAAGTGAGCGGACGCCAAGAAGTGCGCCAACGACGACCAACTGTACCGCTGCCATGATCATGGCAATTGAAGACGCCATGGAGTCGTCATATTGCTCGAACGCGGCCTGCGCCGCGGCAATGGATATGACGCGCGTAGGACCGGATGGAGCGCCCAGAAGCACGGCGGATGGGAATACCGCGAAGGCCTGAACGAAGGTGAGGCAGGCCGCCACGACCAGACCGGGAACCAGCAGGGGCAACATGACATATCGAAAGCGCTGCCAGCTATTGGCTCCATGGGTGGCCGCCGCCCGTTCCAGTGCCGGATCGATGCCGGTTATATAGGAGAGCGTCAGTAGAAACGTGAATGGAAAAACGGTGATGACAAGTGAAGCGAACACACCCCAGTAATTATTGGTGAGTTTCAGCGGGCTGTCGATCAGGCCGATGAAAATCAGCGTGCGACTGAACCAGCCTTGCGGACCGAGATAGTTGAGAAGGCCTTCGGCGATCAGAACTGTGCCAAGCGTAATGGGCAGGACAAGTATGGTCGTCAGCAACCGCTGGCGTCGCATCAATCGAACGCGCAAGGCGATTGGTACGGCAAACATCACACTGATGATCGTCACCGGAACAGCAAGCCAGAGGGTCGCGCCGATGGTTTTGTAAAGAAATGGATCGGAGAAGAATTTGGCGTAGTTGGCGAGCGCGCCGCCTCCATCCAGCGGATTGAACGACAGCACCAGCCCATAGAGGAATGGGTAGATGAAGACACCCACCACAAACAGCAATGCTGGGAGGATCAGTAATGTCACACCGTCGAAGCCGCGATTGGCGAGCCTTTGTCGCAGACTGGGCGTTAATGGCGCCTCGGCGTATCGCTCCTGAGCTAGATCAACCATGCCTCAGTCCTCCGCCGGAAAGACGAGTGCATTGGCTGCATCAATGCCGAGCGCAATCTGGCTGCCCGGTTCGACGCCTTTCGGGCCGTGAAAGATCAATTCCAGACCTGTTTGCGTGCGCGCTGTGCCCACATATTCGCGACCGCGATATTCGATGGTTTCAACGGTTGCCTGCAACGTATTCTGATGGCCCGAGCCGGAAACGACATCGTCGCCGCGTGCCATCAAAACGGCTTCGTCGCCAGTTTTTAAGGCGTCAACCGCACGTCCCGTCAGCGCGTTACCAGCGACGTCAATGGTTGCCTGACCATTTTCGATGCGCGTGACCTTGCCGGGGAGGGCGTTTCTGAACCCCATGAAGGCTGCAACATCTCTGTAGAGCGGCGCTTCATAAAGTTCGTTGGGCCTGCCGACCTGACGAATTTCACCATCGCGCAACACCACAATGCGGTCTGCAAGCGACAGGGCCTCGTCCTGATCGTGCGTAACGTAGATCGTGGTGGAACCAAGCTGATTGTGGATGCGACGAATTTCGGCGCGCATTTCGAGGCGCAGTTTTGCATCGAGATTGGATAGTGGTTCATCCATCAAGACGAGAGGAGGTTCGATGACAATTGCGCGGGCGATAGCCACGCGTTGTTGCTGACCGCCAGAAAGCTGTCCGGGGAGTTTTTCTTCCTGTCCCTGCAAGCGCACCAAAGCCAGCGCCGCACGGGCGCGCTTTTCGATCTCGCTTTTGGCGAGCCCGCGCATTTTAAGGCCAAAGCCGACATTCTGCAGAACATTCATATGCGGAAACAGCGCATAGTTCTGGAAAACCATGCCAAAGCCCCGATCCTCGGGCTTCAACTGGTCAACGCGACGATTGTCGATATAGATGCCGCCGCCCGTCGTGCCGAGAAGACCGGCAATACAATTGAGAGCCGTAGATTTTCCGCAGCCGGAAGGGCCGAGAAGTGCGATGAACTCGCCTTTCCGGATGGTGAGGTTGATTTCCCTCAGCGCATTGAAAGTTCCGAATGAACGGCTCATCCGGTCTAGCCGGAGTTCTTGAAAGGACATTGACGCAAACACCATGATTTGTTTGGCGATCATGGGCGCTTCCAGACGAGCCGACGTGGCTCGCCTGGAAATACCCGCTTAAGAGCGCATCCCGAAAAGTGCGAAACGGTTTTCGGAAAGGATGCGCTTTAAAACGAAGGCCTTAGCTGGCCGCAACCTCTTCATCCCAGCGCCGGAAAGCTGCGACAAGCGCCTCTGGTTCAAGTGGAAGTTCAATCGGGTTGTTGGCGATCCACTCGGCATATTCGGGCCTACCGAACTCAGCGATGATGTTCTGGCTTTCCTTCGGCGCCATCTCGATCGTAACGTCTTTGACGGCTGGGCCCGGATAGAAATAACCAGCATCGTAAGAATAAGCCTGCTGGTCCGGCTTTAGCGCAAATTTGATAAACTCGATCAGGACGGCGATCTTCTCTTCCGAAACGCCTTTTGGAATTGCGAAATAATGCGCATCACAAACCCAATGGAAACCGTCGAGCTTGCTGACGCCCATTTCCTTCGGCACCACGCCCAGTGCACGAGGATTGATATCCCAGCCGGTGGTGGTCACCGTCATGTCGCGAGTGCCTTCGCCCAGTTCCTTCATCAGGGCGCCAGTGCCTGCCGGATAATATTCGATATTCTTGTGCAGTTCCTTCAGATAGGCCCAGGTTTTATCCCAGCCCTTGATCGGGTCTTTTGGATTGCTGTCGCCGAGGAGATAGGGGAGCCCCATCAGGAACGTGCGGCCCGGGCCTGAATTGGCTGGACGTGCATAAATGAACTTCTTGGGGTTGTCCCTTGTCCAGGCTAAAAGCTCTTCAGTGTTTTTAGGCGCTGTCTTGACCTTGTCCGGATGGTACTCAAGCAGCGGTCCCGACGGGTAGTAGGACACCACCACGCCTTTGCCCTTCGACATTTCCTGCATGCGCCATGCTGGCTCAAGATAGATGTCCTGAAGCTTGGGCAGGCCGTTTTCCGGCAAGGCGATGATATCGGTCCAGATATCATCGGCAAGTCCTGCCGAGAGCGCGTCAGGGCCGACAATGACCAGATCGATATCGATGCGGTTGGCGCGCTGTTGGGCCTTGATCTTGCCCGGCAGTTCCGGCGCTGGCGCTTTATTGAAGGTAAAGCGCGAAACAAGCGCCTTTTGTTCGGATGCAAAATTATCAAATATGGGCTGGGTCAAAGCGAGGTTGCCCGCAGCATCGATAACGTTCAGCGCAACGGGCGATGATGGCAGTTTTGCCGACTGGGCCCACGCACCTTTCGGCAGCATGATACCCATGCCTGTTGCAAGCCCGGCCCCCGCCATGAATGTACGGCGTGAAATTCCCTTATTCATGTTCTCCTCCATTTTTGGTTCTGCGGTGCGCCCATCTTCTCCCTGTCAGGACGCCCTGATTTCATCTGTCAGACTAAGCCATCTGTCTCCCAACCTGCGACAATCTGCTGGAGCGTTTCGCGGTCGTGTTTTTCGAGTTGCGGAAATCCGGGAAGCCGGACCTTGCCCACAGCAAGCCCCTGAATTTGCAGGGCTTCCTTGACGACCGTAACATTCGCGCCATTGCGGTATTTCGTGCGCATGGTTTCAAATTCAGCGATGCTTTCGACGACCGATCGCGCGCGGTCGTAATCACCGGCCTCCAACGCATTCCAAACAGCAAGCGAACGCTGCGGTGCGACATTGACCAGTCCTGAAGTGAAGCCCCGTCCGCCAAGCGCGTAGAAGGACAGCGCCCAGCTTTCCGCGAGACCGCAAATCCAGGTCGCGTCCATGCCTTTGGTCGCCCGGCAGCATTCGAAGAAAAGCATCGTGTTTTGCGATGCGAATTTTACCCCGGCAACTTTCGGATGGGTGGCGAGCCTGACCATTTCATCAAGCGGGATCAAGTCAGAACGGATATAGGCGACGATGGGTAGATCAATCGCTTCAGCAATCGCGATAAAATAATCAACCTGCGCATGCGGGGCCGCGAAGGGATCGAGCGGATGATGGATCATCACGCCGTCGGCACCTGCCGCGCTGGCAGCCTTTGCCACTTTTATGGCCTCACGTACCGAACGCCCCGCAGCAGCTGTGACCGCTGCCTTACCGGCGGCAGCTTCAATCGCTATCGATTGCAGGCGAATAACTTCGTCTTCCGTCAGGCTGTAGAACTCACCGGTGTTACCACCGCTGACGATATTATGAACGCGCGCATCGGCGATGCGCGAAACGATTTTCGCCGTCAGCACCGGTTCGATTTCGCCCTGTGCGTCATAAGCGGTTGCATGCACGCCCGAAATGCCGCGAAGCACTTGGCGATAGCCTGCTAGATCCATTGTTTCCTCCCAATAGGCCGGTCAGAAGACCAGCTCGATATGTGTCTCCCCTGCCTTTACGATGTGCTCACGCATCAATCGCTCGGCCAAATCTCCGTTTCTTTTGGTAATCGCCAGCATGATAGCCTCATGCTCGTTGAATGATTGACGCCGAACGTCATCGTGAGAAAGCACCGTCACCCGGGCCGCATGGTCATACATGCGCTGAGCGTTTTGCAGTCGTCGCAGATATTCACATCCGGACGCTTCATGAATGCCGTCGTGAAATTTCTCGTTCAGTTCGATCAATTCATCGACGTCGCCGGTTTCCACCGCCGCGCGCATTTCCTCAATGGTGGCGCGAAGAAAATCAAAAGCTTCCTCGCTTCCGTGTTTTGCAGCCTGCCGCGCAATGATGCTTTCCAGCGCAGCGCGCGCCAGCATCATCTCTTCCGCCTGACGTTCGCTGAAGCAGACAAAGGTGCCGCGACGCGATTCCGTTCGAACCAGCCCTTCGCCCTCAAGCTGCCTCAGCGCTTCCTTGAGCGGACTGGTGCTGATGCCAAGATCGGCTGCAAGCTGACGTTCATTCAATTTCTCGCCGGATTTCAGCCGACCGGAAATAATCGCTTCCCGCAAGCTGTCATGCACATGGTCTCTGAGATTTCTCAGCTTAATCGGCTTGAGAGCTAATGCCTGCGAATCCAAAGCTCAAATCTCCCTGAAACTCTTCGCTTAAAGAAATAGCCGCCTATTTTGTGATATGTCAATATCTGATGTATCAGATTTTATGTCTCTAAGGCCTGCCTCTCACATAATGCATGAAGCGCATTCGGTTACTTTGTGGAGGCGGCGTCGGCATGCGATTGAGTTTTACGTAGTGGAAAACAAAAATGGCGCCGCAGCGCCATTCTCAATAAACCCGAAAGTGAGGCGAGAGTTACTCCGTCAGCGCCAGACGACGGCGAAGCCGTGCAGCCCTTCCACCAGTAACGTTGGCCGACAGCTTTTGAAAAGCGTCGAGATAATTGTCCTTGGTGCGAAGAATATGCGCAGCCAGTATCGTGGATAGTTGGTCACGCTTGTTCTCGGCAAAGAGGCTGATCATATGCGCATGATCTTTATACGAGCGGTCCGGTTCACCTTCTGCGCGAATGGCAAGATGAGTTCTCAAAGATGCCACGCGGCCTAGAATAAGATCGTAAGCATTTTTGAGATAGCGATTGCCGCAGTGATGAAAGAAGGCAAGGTGGAATGCGGTATCGGCGCGGCCATAAGCTTGCATGTTGCCACGATCAATGGCCTCGGTCATGGCTTGCAACTGCTTCTGCAATTCGCTGACCGCCAGCGGAAGCGATTGTTGGGGCGTAAGCGCTATCGCTTGCTTTTCCAATCCAACGCGATAGTCGCAAAGTTCGGCAATGTCCTCCAGCGTCGGTGTGAAGACATAGGTGCCGGATTTTGGGACGATGATTACCAGCCCTTCCATCTGCAACAGATTGAGCGCTTCACGCACAGGCGTTCGGCTGACTTCAAATGCAGAGGCCAGAGTGTCTTCGGAGAGGTTTTCCCCAAAATCGAGCTCGGCGTCGACGATAGCCGCGCGTATTTTATCAGCGATCGTCGGGACAAGACTCTTGCGCGGGGGCGTTTTCGGCTTTGTCATGCCAGTACACGGTCTCCTCAAAGAATTTCCGGCAGCGCGTTCAAGATCGCTGCCGGTAATGTGGTCTAGTCGCGTTTCGCTTTCAAGCTCATGCAGAGGAAGAAGCTGATGATCGGAAATACTGCAAGTACCAGAAGCGAGATAGAAAAACTATCGGTCGCCGTTTTGACCCAACCCACAATATAGGGACCTGTAAAGCCGCCAATCTGTGCAAAGCCGTTGATTGCAGCCAGACCGCCAGCCGCTGCTGCACCAGTGAGGAACTGCGTCGGCAAGGTCCAAAAAACACCGAGATAGGACCAGAGAAAGAACGCACAGATGCAAAGCAGCAGCAGGCCCAGATAGGGATTGGGCGCTAGCGCGCTGGCTGCGAGGAATAGGCCGCCGAACAGGCCGGCAATGGCCGTGTGAATCTTGCGCTCGCCGGTGCGGTCGGAACTGCGCGAAATGACGACCAAACCGAGTGCCGCGAAAATGAACGGTATGGCCGAGACAAAGCCGGACTGCAGGGTCGTCAGGCCAAAAGTCTTCACGATCTGCGGCAGCCACATAATCACACCATACACGGCGATACCGTTGAACATGTAGACCAACGTGAGGAGCCAAACCCGGAAATCGCTGAAGATTTCGCGCAGACTATGGCGTGTATCGGGCTGGGCGTTCTTTTCGTCAGCGGCAAGCTGTTCCAGAAGCCAGGCGCGTTCGTCCGCATCCAGCCATTTGCTGTCTTTCTGTGGTGAATCGACAAGATAGAAGAACGTGATAATGCCCAGCAGGACTGCGGGCAATCCTTCGAGGATGAACATTGCCTGCCAGCCGTGCAGGCCGAACAGGCCTTCACCAGCGTCGATCAGCCAGCCCGAAATCGGTGCGCCGATGACAATCGACAATACGGTTGCGGCCATGAAGAGGGCCGTCGCACGGCCACGTTCTTTGGCTGGGAACCAGTAAGTCAAATAGAGGAGTACGCCTGGCGCAAAACCAGCTTCGGCTACACCGAGCAGAAAGCGCAGAATATAGAAGGAGGTTGGCCCCTGCACGAAGGCCATCGCACAGGAGACAATGCCCCAGGTGACCATGATACGGGCGATCCAGATGCGCGGACCAACCTTGTGCAGGATCATGTTGCTGGGGATTTCAAAAGCCAGATACCCGATGAAGAAAATTCCCGCGCCGAGGCCGAACATATAAGGGGTCAGGCCTATATCTTCGTTCATATGCAGTGCGGCAAAGCCGATATTCACGCGATCCAGATAGTTCACGATGAAGCAAATAAAGCAGAACAGGACAATGCGCATGTTGAGCTTGCGGATCGTCCGGTCGCGTAGACTGGTATTCAATTGAGCGCCGTCAGCACGGATAGCATCCGCCATGACATTCCTCCCTAAGCTTTGATGTCGCCCTCCGCGACACCTTTCGGCGGCACCTATAGACCGGAAAAGAAGTACGCACAAGTGGCATACATAATCTAGAACCCTAGTTGACAATCACACCGATCTGGTCATTCTTGCCGCCGAATGAAACATGACGCCCTTTATGGCGGGAGGATAGAAGTGCAGCAATCACAATCGGCAAACATCGGCTCCGGTTATTTCGTGGACCGAACGGTTTTGGTCACCGGCGGCGCATCGGGGATCGGGCGCGCTGTTACCGACAAGCTGGTCGGTCTCGGCGCGAAAGTTGTCGTGTGGGATATCAATGCTGAACGGCTTGCTGAATGTCAGTCGGTTCACGGCGACCGCGTGCTGACGGCTAACGTCAATGTTGCGGACCGCACATCCGTTGAAGCTGCCATGGACGCGCTTGTAGGGTCGCTTGGTGGTGTTGATCATCTCTTGAACAATGCGGGTATCATCGGTCAGCGCATGACAGTCGAAGATATGAACGAGCCGGAACTCGACCGGGTTCTCGGGGTCAATCTGAAGAGCGCCTTCTATGTTTCCAGCGCCTTCATTCGCGCTCCTTCCAGTCGTGCGGATCGTTCCGTGGTGAATTTGTCTTCGATTGCCGCGCGCACCGGCGGTATGGTTGGCAATATCGTTTACGCAACCACCAAAGGTGCGATTGCGTCCTTTACTGTCGCACTTGCCAAAGAGCTTGCGCCGAAGGCACGTGTTAACGCATTGGCGCCCGGCGTAATCAACACGGAAATCCAACAGGACGTTTTTGCCGATCCCGCCAATATTGAAGCGATGGCCAATATGATTCCGCTCAAAAGGCTTGGCACCGCCGCTGAAGTTGCAGATGCTGCGGTTTGGCTCCTGTCTGGAGAGGCGTCCTATATCACCGGTGTTGTCGTAGACGTATCCGGCGGTCGCTAACAGGGATAGCATAATGAAGAACACAGCTGAAAAATTGAGAGCTGATATTGAATCGGGTCATCTGCTTCAAGCTCCGGGTGCCGCCGACGCATTGACTGCACGTCTGGTTGAGATGGCACAATTTCCCGCCATTTACATGACGGGTTTTGGGGCGACGGCCTCGCGGCTCGGTCTGCCGGATATCGGCCTGCTGTCGCAAACGGAAATGACAACGCATGCACGTGACATGGTCCGGGCGGTTGATATTCCTGTGATCGCCGATGCTGATACCGGTTACGGTGGCCCCGCCAATATCTGGCGAACGGTTGAAGAGTATATTCAGGCAGGCGTTGCTGCAATCCATCTTGAAGACCAGCAATTGCCAAAGCGATGCGGTCAGCGGTCGGGCGTACGAGTCATTCCCGCAGAGGAAAACATTCGTCGTTTGCGTTGCGCTGTCGAAGCGCGCGGCCAGCATCCCATGTTGTTGATAGCACGGACGGATGCAATCCAGAGCGAGGGCATCAATGAAGCCATTCGCCGCGCAAAACTCTATCAGGATGCAGGCGCCGATCTCGTTTTTGTTGATGGTATCAAGAAGATCGCTGAAGTTGAGGCGGTTTCAAAAGGCATACTAGGTCCCAAAGTTGTCAGCATTGTTGATGGCAACGAGACCACCGCACTCAAGGCAAAAGACCTGGAAGAGCTCGGTTTCAACGTTGCTTTCTATGCGCTCTCGGCCCTTTTCTCCGCGGTTAAGGCCGTTCGAGATACACTTGATGTGTTGAAGGCAGAAGGAACACCGCATAATCGTGCAAGCGCCATGGTATCATATGCAGAGTTCAGTGCTGTTACTGGACTTGCTGGCTATGATGCACTGGACGATCGTTACGGCTGGCCGGAACACAAGGAATAACCTCAAACGAAAACAGGTGGCCCGCTTTCCGGCGGGGCACCTGTTTTGTGTCATGGTCGGGTTGGGGCAGGGGCTGTCCCAAGTGAGTTGTTTGTTATGCCTTGCCGAGACGCTTACGCAATTCGGTGTTTTCGGAGCGAAGCTTTGCAGCCAGTTCCTTGCGCAGCTTGAGATTTTCAGCTTCCAGTGCAACAAGCGCCTTGAGATCGTCGCTCGACGATGCCTTGGCAGCAGCCGGTGCTGCGGTCTTTCCAGCAGCATTCTTCCAGTTGTAATAGGTCTGTTCGCTGACTTCAGCCTGCTGCAATGCAGCTTTCAACGTGACCTTGCCACCCTTGGTAGCCTTTTCAACGGAGGCAAGAATAGAAGCGCGTTCGGCTGGCGAATATTTCTTCACCTTGCGGCCAGCTGGTGCTGCAGCAGCTGCAGCGGCCTTGGGTGCGCTCTTGGCAGCTTTGGGAGCCTTGACTGCCTTCGCCGCAGGCTTTGCAGCGACCGCTTTAGGCTCGGCCTTCTTGCGCGGTGCACGGGTTTTCGGCTTGCTGCTTGCAGGCTCTGCGGCAGCGGTCTGGTTTGCTTCTACAATGGTTTCATCAGCCATGTTCAGTTTCTCCTGAATTGATACTCGGGTAAGCTTTCCGGGTGCCGAATATATGGGACAATGCTTAATGCAACCATAAGTGCCATTACTTTGACAATTTGTGAAGAGATGCCATCCAAAGACATGCGGCGAGCGATCTATTATGAAGGCGGATTGATTGTTGAAAACGGGCCCCGAAATCTATAGGTAGAGCGCAGTACCTGTCGTACACTTCCATGGAATTTGATCGAGAAAGCTATTTTCGGATGAAGAATCCAATCCGCAATGTTGTGGTTGAATATAAGAACCGGCGTGCGCGCAAGAGCGGCAACTCTCTTTGGGGCAACCTTGATCTGAAATCGATTGCCCGTGAAGTGGACGAGGATGTCAAGGCACCGCACGCAGCCGAGCCGTCAAAGCCCGCTATCCCGCAAGCTGACAGCAAGCCCGCTGAGACCATCCAAGAACCCACCCCACAGGGGAAAGCCATTGTTGAGCCGGTGATCTTGGAAGCAATCGCGTCCCCGCAAGAAGCCGAAACGCTTCCGGCTATCGCCACTCCCGTCTCGGCAACGCCTGAAAAGAAAAAGCGAAATACTCGCCGTCACTTGAAGGCAATTGCTGACAAGCCGGTAAAGGCAAAACCATCTCCGAGAGCGAAACTTGATATTCTGGATGAACTGCAAGCGCTTGAGGCCGAGAATGCTACACTAAAACGACAGCTGGCTGAAAAGCTCAACGCCGAAAACCAGAAAATGCGAAAAATGCTTCATCGTATAGAGACGCAGATCGAACTTTAGTCCTGACTGTCTGCCTGTAACGGCACAAGTTTTTCTAGATCGATGGCGACTTATCAAAGGCTGCGAAACATGCATGCCATCGCATCAACGAGCTTTGGCTTCAGGCGCTGGCGTTTCCTTCTTTATGATAAGCCCTTCCAGCAAAGTGCGAAATGTCTGCACAGCCTTTTTTGAGGTGACTTGCGGGTCTTCTGCATTGGCAATCCATTGAGCGGCGCTACTGCTGGCTGCATTAATGAGGCGCGCGGCAGCTTCCGGGTCAATGTCTACGATAATACCAGCCTTTTGGAGATCCGCGAGACTGCGGGCGACCGTTGCAATACAGCCATTGGCATTTGGCCAGCCGGACGGGTCTCCAAGCACCGCGGGACCGTCTCTGAACATGATGCGCTGAATTTCCGGCTCCAGCGCCATCTCAACATAGGCGACATTCTCATCGACAAAGCCCTGCCAGGGTGTCGCGGCGCGGGACGAAATCGCGCAAAGCCTGCCGGTCATTTCAGCATCAATCTGATTGACGACAGCTTGCAGGAGGCCTTTTTTGTCGCCGAAGTGGTGGTAAAGCGCGCCTCTGGTCAGACCGGCTGCGCCCGTAAAGTCATCCATTGAGGCATCGGCATAGCCCACTGTACCGAATGCCTTCCGTCCCGCGGCCAGCAGCTTTTCCCGGGTTTCAGCAATCATTTCGCTACGGGGTTTGCGCACAACATTCTCCAGTTTTCACATACGTGACGTATATTAGTTGACATGCGCCACGTATCAAGTAATTAATTGACATACGCCACGTATGTAAATGGCAAAATCCTTTGCACCAAGGAACAGGTCCATGTCCAACCCCTATAAAGAGATATTCAGCGCGCCCGGCGCGCTTGGCTTTTCCGCCGCTGCGGGCTTTGCGCGGCTTCCAATGGCAATGGCTCCAATCGGGATCGTCGCGATGCTGTCTCTGACGCACGGCGAATATTGGCTGGGTGGCGCAGTTTCCGCTACCTTTGCCTTGACCAACGCGTTTCTGTCGCCGCAGATATCGCGGGCTGTCGACAAATTTGGGCAACGGGCCGTCGTAGGACCGGTAACCATTGTTTCGGTGGTTGCGTTCGCGGCGCTGACTTTGGCTGCCAATCAAAAATGGCCCAACTGGACCCTATTCGTATCGGCCTTTTTGGCCGGAACAATGCCAAGCATATCCGCGATGGTACGGGCACGATGGACCGAGATCTTTCGTGACCGACCAGAGTTGAATACCGCCTTTGCATTTGAGTCGGCTGCCGATGAATTGGTCTATATCGCCGGCGCTTCGCTCTCGGTTGGCTTGACCGTAGCTCTTTTCCCAGAGGCCGGGATGTTGATCAGCACGGTCTTTCTCGCTGTTGGCACCATTGCTTTTCTCGCTCAGCGTTCAACAGAGCCCAAACTCCGTATGCCTGACCAAAATGTTTCGCAGCGTTCCGCTATCAGGCTTCGTTCGGTTCAAATTATCACCCTGGCTTTGGTATTCGTGGGATCGACTTTCGCCACAGCGGAAGTTAGTGCTGTCGCGATCACCAGGGAGCTTGGCCAGCCCAACATGGCAAGCTTGGTTATTGGTGTATACGCCATCGGATCCTTTGTGGTCGGTCTGACGCTAGGCGCGCTCAAACCCAGAATTCAATTGCCGCTACAGCTGCTCATTGCGGTTAGCGTCCTTGCAATCACCGCCCTACCGCTCTTGTTTGCAAGCTCGTCGGTCGCTCTACTGGCCGTGGCTGTCTTTATCAGCGGCATAGCCATTTCGCCGACTTTCATCACAGCTTTCGGTCTCACCGAACGCCGCGTGCCGGAAAGCATGCTGACTGAAGGTATTACCTGGGTCATGACGGGGATCGGTATCGGGATGGCGCTCGGTGCGTTCATCGCGGGCTGGGTCGTCGATAATTTTGGTGCTGCGAACGGCTTCTGGGTGTCGATTGTTGCAACTGTGACGACCGTTTTAATCGTCGGATTGGGACAGAGGGCTTTGTCTGGCGAGCGTACAACATTGGCCGTCGCCGAGCGCTGTTCGGCGCAGCCTGCTGAATAACGGCTTGTATAATCATGAGGCCCCTGACGGAAAGAACGTTGGGGGTCATTTTTTATTTGCATTACCACATAGTGGAGCAATGCTCTATTTTTGATCGCTATTTTTAGTGAGGCCTGTCCGCCTTGCCAGCTCTGCTATCGCCTTCGAATTGTTATGCTTCCTACCAATAAAAAGAAGAGAATTGGTCAACGTTAAATCCACGCAAGACAAGGGCGAGGGGCAATCCTGTTGGATGCAATCTCGCCGATGTGAATTATCGCGCGAGAAATAGGACAAACATTGTGCGGGCTGATCCCATAGACGAGCAAAAGCCCGCGCCGTGGCAAAGGGTTCTCCTGCTACAAGGACCAGTTGGGCCTGCGTTCCGCCTGCTTCGGAGATATCTGACGCAATTGCGCTATCATTGCATTCAAGTGTTGTTCAATCCGGGTGATCGGCTCTTTACGGGGCGACGGAACGGCACACTCGTTTACACGGGCGGTATAGATGGTCTCGAAGACTGGTTGCTTGTTCAGGCGAGCACCCAGAAAATCACACGCATGGTTCTCTTCGGTTCAGAACGCCCAGTTCATATCATAGCACGCCGAGTGGCCGCGCAACTGAGCATAGTCGTGATATCTCTTGAAGAAGGATATATCCGCCCCGGTGCGATCACACTGGAATTCGGAGCAAACAACGCCTTTTCTCCAATTGCCGGGCAGCTTCCGCCGCGCAGCTTCCGAATTGATCGTGAAGATACTTACCCTGACAATCGGGGTCATTTCTCCGCTATGTGTATCTATGGTGGGCTATATTACGCGTCTGTCGCGCTTTTTGCGAAACGCAGACAACGGCGGCTTATGCACCGTGATATCAGCATTCTCCGTGAGTTGCCCCACTGGTCAAAAATTTCCACCGTTGGTTTTGGGGGCAATCGAAGAATAGCGCAATCATCGAACGCCTGCTGGAGCACAGTGTCGGTCAATATTTTGTGGTGGCTTTGCAGGTTTCACAGGATACCCAGTTGAAACGCTCCGCCCGAGGGTGGGACAATGCGCGTCTGATAACTGAAGTGCTTGATAGCTTTGCAGCATCGGCTCCGCAACATCTGCGGCTGGTTTTCAAAATACATCCGTTGGAGCGGGGTGATGACAATGATCGCAAGCTGATAGACGAACTGTCGGTTAATCTCAGCATCATTGTGATTGCGGAATTATCATCCGCGACGGCCATATCGTCTATTATGATGATATCGCGACGCTGCGGATCAGCTTTGCAGAGGCTTGATCTTGAAAGCCGGCCCTTCCGGCCCGACTTTTGCTTCCGATGGCAAGTTGTTAGCTTGCCTTTTTTGTAATCAGCGTCAAAGCGCCATTTTCCGAAAGACTGGCTGCAATGACATCTTGTTCGTTCATGCCCTTCTTTTGCAGGGCGTCGCGCGCCTCGGGGAACGTCTTCACCGATGTGCGCAGTTTGGTGAGGTCATCGGCGCTGCGTTTTTCGACTACGGCTTGAACCTCTTTCTGGCTTTCAGCCGGCAGTTCCTTGATATCTACCACAGATACAGTCTGTATGGTTGGGGCTGTTGAAGGTTGCTGAGCCGCTGGCGCAGAATTGGCCGGGGGCTGTGGTGCCTGTTGCTGAGCCATTGCGGCAGGGGTCAGGGCGACGAGAGTTACGAATGCAAGCGATGCAATTCTTGGCATCATCATTCCTTTCCAGAAATTCTGCTAGAGGCGATTTGGGTGACGGAGCCAGTGCACAGGTCGAATGTGACCGTAAAGAGTTTCTTTCGGGGCTATTCCAAGGTTAAACCATGTTTCGGTCAAGGCGCCCGCATCTTAACAAATTGTGTGGGCGACATTCATTGCGTCGTATTTGACCTGTATGTCATGACAAAAATTGCTATAACAGTTCAATCGACACTTTGTCATGATGGAGCCGGTAAGCCTATGTGGAAACCCGTATTGGAGCTGCGCAAAGGCGCAACCAAACACCGACTTCTGACAGAAAAAATTGTCGATGATATCGAGGGCGGTATTCTGCAACCGGCAGCCCGGATGCCTACGCATCGCGAGCTTGCGCATCAACTCGGACTTTCTGTGCAGACTGTCAGTATCAGCTATAAGGAAGCAGAACGACGCGGTTATTTGCGTGGTGAAGTTGGACGCGGAACTTACGTTTGCAATCGCGTCACCGAACTTGCGGACCGTTTCATGCTGGATCGAGATCCGAGCGGCACCGCTGATATGTCGATCATACGAGCTGTCTATACGGAGGCGCATGAGCGGGCCTCCAAGCATCTGTTTGAACAATTGAGCCAAACGGAAAACGCCAGTTTCATGCGTCCATGTCGGCCAATCGCCGGGCTGGATCACCATCGCGCCGTTGCTCAGGAATGGCTGCGTAGCTTATCTGTTGATGTTGATCCGGGCCGTATCGTCATTACCAATGGAGCGGCACATGGCCTGTTTCTTGCGGTCGCGACAATTGTTCAGCCGGGCGAGGTGGTGCTGACGGAACGCTTGACCGACCATGGCATTATCGGGCTCGCAAATGTGCTGGGTTTTACGCTGCGCGGCCTGCCAATCGACGAACAAGGTGTCATGCCGGATGCTTTTGAGATGGCGTGCAAAGCTGGTGATGTCCGCGCGCTCGTGCTGATACCGACACTGGGCAATCCCACAAGTCATCTCATGTCTGCGCAACGTCGTATGGCGATCGCGGAAATCGCCGCCAGATACGATGTTTGCGTTATCGAAGACGAAGTTTACAAACCGATCCTAGAAGAACGGCTGCCTTCTATGCCGGAATTACTACCGGACTTGGGCTTCTTCGTAACAAGCTTCACGAAGACTGTCATGACGGGGCTTCGCACCGGTTATCTCGTTGTTCCATCGCAATATTCCATTCGTGTTGCATCGATTTTGCGCGTCACAAGTTGGAGCGGGGTCAATCTTCTGGGCGAGATGGCAAGCCGCTGGATTGAGGATGGCACCGTCAAGGAACTCATCGAAATCCAACGGGGCGAATTGCGTACAAGACAGGCGCAGGTGAGTGACGTCTTGGGGCCTCTGATCGCTGGGAGCAACCCGTTGTCCCTGTGCGCCTGGCTCAAAATCCCACGCCACTGGTCCGAAGACGGGTTGGTAAGAGCGCTGGCCAATAAGGGGGTCGCAGTGACGCCATCCGATCCGTTTGTAGCCGGGGCCGACCGCGGCGAAGGGGGCATTCGAATTTGCCTTGGCGGACGGCTGTCACGCACAACCTTGCACAAAGCACTTGAAACCATCCGTGAAACCGCCGCACAACTTCCACCAGTTTATGATGTTGGCGCTATAGCCTGACCCTAAAGGACAGACTGGAGAAACTCCTTGGTGCGCGCTTCTTTCGGTGCTTGAAATATCTGTTCGGGCGTGCCCTGCTCGCAGATGCGCCCTTTGTCGAAAAAGCAAACACGATCAGAGACTTCGCGCGCAAAGCGCATTTCGTGGGTTACCAGCAGCATGGTGAGATCATGCTCCTGCGCAAGACTGCGGATGACTGACAACACCTCGCCAACAAGCTGCGGATCAAGCGCCGATGTCGGTTCATCAAACAGCAGGACACGCGGACGCATTGCCAGTGATCGTGCTATGGCAACACGCTGTTGCTGACCGCCCGATAATTGGGTTGGATAGTGATCCTTCTTGTCCGAGAGGCCGACAAGAGAAAGCAGGTCCAGCGCGCGTGCTTCGGCTTCCGCACGTTTAAGACCAAGGACATGGACGGGCGCTTCGATGACATTGCGCAATACGGACATGTGGGGGAAGAGATTGAAGCTTTGAAACACCATCCCGACATGCGATCTGATCTTCCGTAAATGTGCTTCGCTGGCATAGAACGGTTCTTTACCGCCGGTCTCATGATAGGGCATTCCACCCAATTCCAGTGTGCCTTCCTGAAAGGGTTCAAGTGTCATGAGAATACGCAATACAGTAGATTTTCCGGAGCCGGATGGGCCAATGAGCGTAACTTTTTCGCCTGTTGTGACCGAGAAATTAAACTGATCCAATACGGTCAGTGCCCCAAAGCGTTTGATGACGTTCTGAAAACGTATGATTTCCTGCGTCATTTGAGAGCGATCCCGTTCTTTGGAAGTGTTCGTTCAAGCAGACGGATGGCTGCTGAACAGATGAGTGTTAAAATGAGGAAAATCAGGCCGACCATCGATAAAGGTACGAGATATTCAAAGGTACGGTCGCCGATAAGGTTGGCAAGATTGAGCATGTCGACGATGCTGACGACCGAGAGAACCGGCGTTTCCTTTAGCATCGAGACCAGATAGTTGCCCATGGCCGGAATGATCCGGGGAACCGCTTGCGGTATGACGATATCGCGATATGTCCTCCACGGCGTCAGATTGAGCGCGCGGGCCGCTTCCCATTGTCCGCGAGGAATGGCCTCAATGCCGCCGCGATAGACTTCGGATGTATAGGCCGAATATTGCAGGCCGAGCGCCAGAGCGCCGGTTAAAAATGCTGGCAAGACAATGCCATAGACTGGCAGTACGTAATAAAGAAAGAAGAGCTGCACCAAGAGCGGCGTATCCCTCAAGAACTCCACCACAACAGCCGTGGGCCAGGAAACGATTTTGTAACGGCTGCGCCGCAAAAGCGCAAAGACCAATCCAAGCGCCAAGGCGATGGCAAAACCGGTTGCTGCAGCTTTCAGCGTTACGGTCAGACCGATAGCCAGGATCGGCAAGATCGATATGGCGAAGGACAGTGTGGACGTGGTGTCCCAGGCATAACCATAGATCATGCGAAACCTCCAGCCATGGTCTGGCGGCGAAGGCGTCGTTCCAGCCATCTTATTGCAGTCGCAAGCAAAAGAGCCATCGCGAAATAGCCAAGCAGTGTTAGGGAATAAATGGTCACGCTATCCAATGTCAGGTTGCGCAATCTTTGGGCCTGAAATGTCAGGTCGCTGATAGCGATCAGGGACGCAAGAGCGGTATCCTTGAGATTATGGATGGCGAGATTGCCAAATGCAGGCATCATCTCGACAATAGCCTGCGGCAAGACAATGTGGAACAGCGTGTGTCTTTTGCCAAAATTGAGCGCGCGTGCAGCTTCATGTTGGGCTTCTGGTACAGCCTGCAGCGCACCGCGCACGACCTCGGCACCATAAGCACCGATATTCAGGCCAAGACCCATGATGCCCGTGGTGATTGGGTCAAAGGAAATGCCGATCAGCGGCAAGGCATAGTAGAGCCAGAACAGCTGTACCAGAAGCGACGTGCCCCGGAAGACTTCGATATAGACCACGGCGATCGCCGACAGGATTCTCCCGCCTGCAAAGCGCGCTATTCCCGCCGCAAACGCGAATATGGTGCCTATCACCATCGAGCTCAAAGCAAGTACGATGGTGACTTGCGCACCTTTGAAAAGGGCGGGTAAATATTCCGTCCAATGCATAGGGTCGTCTCCCGGGCAGAGAGACCCGCCGATATTATTGAGATCGGCGGGCGCTGATAAGCTTACTTTGCGTTGCACAGTGCTGCTGTGTCTACAGTGCGTGCAGCTTCTACGCTTTCTTCGCTAAGTCCATAAGTTGTCAAGATTTTCTTGTAGTCGTCGGTCTTCTTGAATTCGATAAGCTCTTTGTTAAAAGCTTCATAAAAGTCCTTGTCTTCAGGGCGGAAACTAAAGGCGCCGAAGCTTCGCGCAGATTTCCCGTCAACGACAGGGTCGGTGAATGGATGAGCCTGTTCCAGCTGAGGGGAGTTTTCGACAAGCTTTGCAACCGTGAGTTCGGTTGCAGCATAAGCATCGGCTCGTCCTGTCTGTACGGTGGAGGGCGCATCGGCATTGCCCTGGATCATCACGATCTGGGATTCGTCAATCCCCATTCCATGCAGGAAGTCGATTTGGTCGGCTCCCGATACGATGGCAACCTTCAGGGATGGGTCCTTCTTGATGTCGTCGTAAGAGTGAATTTTTTTGGGGTTGCCTTTGGGCACCAGAAGACCTTCACCATAGCTGGAATTGGCAACGGTAAACTGCACCTGCTTGCACCGTTCCGGCAAGACATTCTGTTCAGCAGCGACAAATTCAAAACGCTTGGCTTTCAAGCCCGGGATAAGCGAGCCGAATGGCGTGACCGTCCAGTCAACTTCTTCAATGCCAAGCTTTTTGAAGATCGCTGCCGCCACGTCAGGGCCAATACCCTTCGCCGCGCCGCTTTCGTCCATGTAACCGTAGGGCATCTCGTTGGCGGTTGCGCCACGAACAAAGCCAGCGCTTTTCAGGTCGTCGACCGTGACGGCCTGAGATGGCAGGGTGAGGGCAATGGTTGCTGCCGCAGAAAGCAGGGCAGTAATCGTATAAAGTTTCATGCGCATCGTGTTCACTCCTCTTTGAAATTACCGGTTTGTTTTGCCCCGGCTTATTGCTTCGGTAGTTCAATGGGTTTCAGTTAACGCGTTACGGGTTCCTCGCAGATTGTGGCAATGACCGAGAGGCAGTCACCCATCTTGACGAGCCCCGGAAAGTGGCGCGCAGCCAGAACGCCGTCGAGCTTAGCGCGGTGTTCCTGCGGCGCACTGCCGGTTCGCGCTATGTTATGGACGCGGGCGATGAGGTCACCCTTCCGAATTTCGGAACCCAGATCGACGAGCGGTTCCAATAGGCCGTCTGTGTCTGCAAAGCCGAAACAATCCTCTGACGGCATATCGAGCCAGACCGTCGGCGACTGTTCAATCTCACCTTCCAGAATGCCGGAATGGCGCAAAAGGTTGCGCACGCCGCGTTTTGCTATTGCGGCCGTGCGGGCGGATATGGTTCCACCACCTGCGAGCTCGGTTGTCACAAAGACCTTCCCAGCTTCTTCCGCAGTGGTGTCATACATGCCCACCGCATCTATCTCGATCATGCGCATGGAATAGGGCGCGGAGAAGGCCTTGACTGCGGCAAAGCAGCGGCTTTCCTGTACCTTGTCGGGCAGAGCATGTGCAGCCGCATAGGGTAGGAAATCCAGCGTGCGCCCCCCTGAATGGAAGTCCAATACGATGTCGGCTTCTGGCATAAGATAGCGCGTGAAGTAGTCGGCGATTTTCTCCGTGACCGTACCGTCAGGACGGCCCGGAAAACTGCGATTGAGATTGCCCTTGTCGATAGGGGAGGTGCGGGTGCCCTTCTGAAAGGCTGGGAAATTCATCGCAGGAACAATGATGACGCGACCTTTGATTTGCTCCGGCTTCAGACTTGCTGCAAGATCATAGAGCGCCACAGGCCCTTCATATTCGTCGCCGTGATTGGCGCCGGTCAGCAGTGCCGTCGGACCATCACCGTTGCGGATCACGCAGATTGGGATCATCACTGAGCCCCATGCGGAATCGTCCCGAGACCACGGTAGCCGCAAATGGCCATGCTGGATCCCATCCCGCGTAAGAGCGACAGTCGGTGTGATCGGGGAGGGGCGTGGAGGTGGCGTTGTGTGCATCATGAAACTAGTCCTTGACCACCAGCTTGCGTGGTACGTTTGAAAGGCATTCGACGCCGGTTTCGGTGATGACGATGCTTTCTGTGATTTCCAGCCCCATGGTTTCAAGCCAAAGCCCCGTCATGAAGTGAAAGGTCATGCCTGGCTGCAATTCAGTGCGATCACCAGGCCTCAGGCTCATCGTGCGCTCACCCCAATCTGGCGGATAGGAAAGACCGATCGAATAGCCTGTGCGATTATCTTTAATGATGCCATATTTTTTGAGAACACCGAAAAACCCAGAAGCAATGTCTTCACAGGTGTTGCCGGGCCGGGCAGCCGCGAGACCAGCCTCCATCCCCTCCAGTGTGGCCTTTTCGGCATCGAGAAATGCCTGTGTAGGCTTGCCGAGAAAGACAGTCCGAGACAGCGGGCAATGATAGCGCTTGTAGCATCCAGCAATCTCGAAGAACGTACCTTCGCCTGATTTCATCGGCAAATCGTTCCATGTGAGGTGGGGGGCGGAAGCATCTGCGCCAGAGGGCAAGAGCGGTACGATGGCTGGATAATCACCGCCAAATTCGCCCACACCGCGTGTTCCGGCGTCATAGATTTCTGCCACAAGATCGCATTTGCGCATGCCCGGTTCTATCGTATCGACGATACGTTTGTGCATGGCTTCGACAATGCGGCCAGCCTTGCGCATGTAATCGATCTCAGTGGGGCTTTTGACGGCGCGCTGCCAGTTCACCAGTCCCTGTGCGTCCTTGAACCGCGCATTCGGTAAGTGCTTTTGCAGAGCGTGATGGGCCGCTGCCGTATACCAATAATTGTCGAACTCCACCGCTATCGTTTTATTGCCCCAACCTTTGTCGTCAAGGATGGATGCCAGCAAATCCATGGGGTGACGTTCCAGTGACTGCACATAATGATCCGGATAGCCAATAATGCTGTCGTGGCTGATCCAGGCCGTGCGTTTTGCGCCGTTTCCGTCTTGACGGCGCCCATACCAGATTGATTCTCCATCCATTGCAAGGACGACGCATTGATGAACATAAAAGGACCAGCCGTCATAACCGGTCAGCCAATGCATGTTGGACGGATCGGTTACAATGATGATGTCGAAACCAGCCTTCTCCATAGCGCGTCTGGTCTTGGCAATTCTGGCGTCATACTCGGCGCGGGTGAAATTGAGTTCAACGCTCATTGGTTGGCTCCAGCAGATTTGTTCGAGTCGATTTTGGCACCAGCGTTGCGCTTGGTTGCGCGTTCCGTGGCAAGACGTGCAATGGCCGTGTCCTGAACGCCGGTGCCCGTCAGGTCGCAAAATGTGATGTCTTCGGCATTACGGAGGAAACTGCCCCCCTCTGAAATGATCTGTCCGAGTTCAGGGAAATGGGCATCGGCAGCAACGATCCCGGCGTCGATTGCGTGATGCAATTCCCCCAACCTGCGCGTCTGGCTGAGGCTGTCCGCGACATACAGGATCGGTCGGCGAAAGATCGCGGGTTCTATTTCGTTCTTGTGTTCGGCATCCGAACCCATGGCGGTGAGATGTTGCCCCGGCTCCAGCCAGTCAGCCTCAATGAGTGGCTTTTCTGACGGTGTGGTCGTGACGATGATATCGGCCCCCGCACAGACCTTTCGCGCATCTTCAACGGGAACGACCGGGATTCCTAGCTTCTGTTCCAGGACCGCCGCTGCGCTTGTCGCTTTCTTGAAATCGCGTGCCCAGATGCGGGCTTCCCCGATCGGGCGCACCAGAGTGAGGGCTTCGAGCTGCAATGGGGCCTGTATACCCGCGCCATAGATTGCGGCTGTGTTGGCGTCTTCTCGGGCCAGATATTTTGCAGCGACCGCGCCCGCTGCTGCGGTGCGCACGTCGGTCAGATATCCATTGTCGAGCAGCAGGGCTTCGATCAGCCCGGTTTTTGCGGAAAACTGGATCATCAGGCCGTTGGTCGAAGGCAAGCCAATGGAAGGATTGTTGAAGAATCCGGGGCTGATCTTGATCGCGAAACTATCGAACCCCGGAATATAGGCGGTTTTAACATCGACTTCCCCGCGCTCGGCGGGAATGTCGAGCCGCAGGATCGGCGGCATACGGACGTCCCCACCTGCAAGCGCGCGAAACGCATCTTCGACACAGGCGACTGTTTCCAGATCGAGCGTAATGAACTGACGAAGATCTGCTTCGCTCAATATCCGCATTTCAGCCATCAGCTCGCTCCCCCACAAAACCATTCATGATCATGCGATGTTGTTTGGGATCGATATTGCCACCAGAAACAATAATCGCGGTTGGGGTTGAAACCTCAAGTTTGCCACTAAGAAGCGCACCAACACCGACGGCGGCTGCGCCCTCGATGACTTCATTTTCGTGAAGGGCCATGTGTCTCACACCTGAGGCAATCTCTTTTTCGTCAAGCAAAAGCACGTCATCCAGCAGATCGCGGCACATGGCGAAGGTCCAGCGATTATCAAGGCCGATGCCGCCGCCTAGCGAGTCCGCCAGCGTATCCACTTCTTCTACATTGACGGGATGGCCGACGGCGAGACTTGCCTGCATTGCAGCGCCCCGCCGCATTGAAATGCCAACTATTCGGGCTTTGGGTTTATGTGCTTTGACTGCGGCGGCTATGCCTGCCGCCAGCCCACCACCGGAAAGCGGGATAAGCACGGTTTCCATGTCAGGCATAGTTTCCAGCAACTCAAGCCCGATGGTTCCTTGGCCCGCGATCACGTGTGGATCATCGAAAGGCGGGACCGCATTCATGTTCTCATCGCACACAAGACGGACGACTTCCTCCATCGCGTCATCTTGAGACTTTCCGACAATGCGAATATTGGCACCCAGTCGCTCAATCGCCTCGACTTTGTTTCGCGGAACGAGTGAGGAGAGGCAGATAGTGGCTGTGAGACCTTGCAGAGAAGCCGCATGGGCCAATGCGCGACCATGATTTCCTGTGGAAGCGGTGACAAGTCCAAACTTTCGCTTGGAAGCAGGCACGTTGAGAGCGGCGTTCGTTGCACCACGCAACTTGAAGCTGCCGGTGGTTTGGTGATTTTCAAGTTTGAGGAAGATCGGTGCCCCGGACATTTCACTGAGGCGTTTTGTGCGAACGAGCGGGGTCCGCACAATTTGGCCACGCAGCCTGTCGTGCGCCTGTTCGATTTCCCTGATGCTCACCATTGCAGACACGTCTTTAGCCTCTCAAAACCTGTCGAGGAATGGAAAGTCTGCAGCCAATTGGAATGGTGCTGAAACGCAGGACGCAATAATGCACCATATGCGAAACCGTGTGGTCGCAAGCTCGTTCCCCATGTCTTGATTATTTTCGTTGCAATATGTGTGAAAGACAGGAAAGATCATGTCAATGATTATATTGGATCATTACAATTAGATTTGCGCATTGTTCTGGCGGCTAGCCTTGCCAGCCCTGTCTGCTCATGCAAGGAAGAGCGCACTGAATTCTCAATGGAACCGGATCAACCGAATGAAATCTGCCCTTAAGCTCGATGCTGTTGATCTGCGTATTCTCGATGCGGTGCAGGAGAATGCGAAAATCACAAAACTTGCATTGGCGGAAAAGGTCGGGCTGTCGCCGACGCCGTGTTGGCTGCGCCTTCGCAAACTGGAAGAAGCTGGCGTAGTGACCGGTTATCATGCGCATATCGCCTACCGTAAAGTCGCTCCCATCGCGCATGTCATTGTGCAGATTACACTTGGTAATCATCGTCAAAGTGACTTTGATCGGTTTGAACGTGCCGTTTCGGCGTTGCCGGAAATAATTTCGTGCTGGTCGGTTGGTGGTGGTGTGGACTATTTCCTGATGGTCGCTGCGCGCGATATTGATAGCTACCAGCGGCTGATCGACCGGCTTTTGGACCAGAATATCGGTATCGAGCGCTATTTCACCTATATCGTGACCAAGCTGGTCAAGGATTGGAAGGGCGCTGCGCCACTATCGCTTCTTGCCGACGATCAAGCGTAGACCAAGCGGACTATGCACTGGGCCAAGTTTGGTCCAAATAACCAGTGGCGTCGGTCGCTTTGGTCCAAATCAACGGTGCTCCTATGAGATGCTTTTCCTGAATTGGGAGAAGCACGATGAATGCCGTTCTGGATCATCCGATACAACATGACGGGCTTAAAAGGCTGCGTGACAAACATCTCTTTCGCGAGCTGGCCTATATCAACGGGCGTTGGGTGGCTGGAGAGAAGGCGGAGACATTTCCGGTTGTGGACCCCGCGACAGGGCAGCGCCTGGCACGGGTCGCAAGCCTGAATGGAACCCAGACGCTTACAGCAATAGATGCGGCGGAAAAGGCATTTCCTGAATGGGCGCAGCTGCTCCCACAGGAGCGGGCGCGCATTCTGCGGCGATGGTACGAACTGATCGTCCAGAACCGGGATGGCCTGGCAGTACTGATGACGCTTGAGCAGGGCAAGCCGTTTCCGGAATCTCTCGGTGAAATCGATTATGGCGCGTCTTTCGTTGAATGGTTTGCAGAAGATGCAAAACGCCTGAACGGTGAAACAATAGCGAGCCATCTGCCGGATGCAGAGATGCTGGTACGTCGCGAGGCTCTCGGCGTTGTGGGGCTGGTAACGCCATGGAATTTTCCAAACGCGATGATTACGCGGAAGGCCGCTGCTGCTATTGCAGCGGGTTGTCCGGTCGTTGTTCATCCGTCATCCGAGACGCCGCTTTCCGCACTTGCTCTCGCGGAACTTGGCGAAAGAGCGGGCTTTCCCGCTGGTGTGTTCAACGTTGTGACAGGCAAGGCGGCGCCAATCGTCGATACGCTTTGCAATGATACGCGCATACGCGCTTTGAGCTTCACGGGTTCTACTGAGATCGGCAAGCTGATCGCTTCCAAATGTGCGGCAACGGTCAAGCGCCTTGTCATGGAACTTGGCGGGCATGCACCATTGATCATTTTCGATGATGCCGATCTGGAGCGAGCTGTAGACGTGGCCATGGCCGCGAAATTCGCAACCTCCGGTCAGGACTGTTTGGCTGCAAATCGTATTTTTGTTCAGCGCGGCATTCTTGCGTCTTTCACCGAAGCCTTTGCGGCGCGCATTGCTGCGCTCAAGGTGGGCCAAGGCTTTGAAGCGGGAGTAGATATCGGGCCGCTGATGCATAGCCGCGCGGTCGAGAAGGTCGAAGAACACGTGGCGGATGCGCGTTCGCAAGGAGCGCGGGTACTCGTTGGCGGCAATCGCATCGGTGACAATACGTTGTTTTATGAACCGACTTTGCTTGTCGATGTGCCTGATGATGCGGCTATCATGCAGGAAGAAACCTTTGGCCCGGTGGCAGCTATTGCTGCATTCGATCAGGAAGATGAGGTCATCGCGCGGGCCAACGATACAGAATACGGCCTTGTCGCTTATGTTGTGACCGCCAATGGCGCACGGCAGCTGCGGATGGGGCGTGCTCTCGAATACGGCATGGTCGCCATCAATCGCGCCAAGATCACCGGTGCGCCCATACCCTTCGGCGGCTGGAAACAGTCCGGACTGGGACGCGAAGGTTCCCATCACGGCATCCACGCTTTCACCGAACTCAAATATCTCTGCATCGATACCGCCGCATGAATGTGTCGCGCAATGAAAGGAAACTGACAGTGTTAAACAACAGCAACGAATTGACCGCCTGGGACCGCGATCATTTTTTCCACCCATCGACACATATGGGAATGCATGCACGTGGTGAGAATCCAACCCGTGTGTTGGACGATGGCAAGGGTGTGTTTATCGCCGACGTGAATGGACGTCAGAGCCTTGACGCCTTTGCCGGACTATACTGTGTGAATGTCGGCTATGGCCGTAAGGAGATCGCCGATGCGATCGCTGAACAGGCCCATAAACTCGCCTACTATCATGCCTATGTCGGCCATGGTACGGAAGTGTCAATTACGCTTGCCAAGATGATTATCGATCGTGCGCCCGATCATATGAGCCGCGTCTATTTCGGCTTGTCGGGTTCCGACGCCAATGAAACCAACATCAAACTGATATGGTATTACAACAATATTCTGGGGCGCCCCGAGAAGAAGAAAATCATCTCGCGCTGGCGCGGTTATCATGGCTCCGGCGTCATGACCGGCAGTTTGACCGGTCTTGCGACTTTCCATAACGCCTTTGATCTGCCGCGTGCGCCCATCTTGCATACGCAGGCGCCTTACTTTTTCCGCCGCGAAGATCGCTCGATGAACGAAGAGCAATTCTCACAATATTGCGCCGACAAGCTTGAAGAGATGATCCTGGCGGAAGGGCCTGACACAATTGCTGCTTTCATCGGCGAGCCTGTGCTGGGTACGGGGGGTATCGTGCCGCCTCCAGCAGGATATTGGCAGAAGATACAGGCCGTGCTCGACAAATACGACATTCTGCTCGTGGCAGACGAAGTCGTGACAGGCTTTGGCCGCCTCGGCAGCATGTTTGGCTCAGACCATTACGGGATGAAACCCGATCTGATTACCATCGCCAAGGGATTGACATCGGCCTATGCGCCACTTTCCGGATCGATCGTCTCGGATCGCATGTGGGAAGTGTTGGTCAAGGGATCAGACAAGATGGGACCGATTGGTCATGGCTGGACCTATTCGGCGCATCCGATCTGTGCTGCTGCCGGTGTAGCAAATCTGAAGCTCATTGACGAACTGAAGCTGGTGGAGAATGCTGGTTCAACCGGCGCTTATTTCCGCAAGGCGCTTCAGGACGCTATCGGCGATCACAAGCATGTCGGAGATGTGCGCGGTGAGGGGCTGATGGCCGCTATCGAGTTTGTGGAAGATCGCGATGATCGTCAATTCTTCGACCCGTCACTCAAGATTGGCGCACAAATTTCGGCCGCCCTTCTTGCCAATGGCGTCATCGGGCGTGCAATGCCCGAAGGTGACATTCTGGGCTTTGCGCCTCCGCTTTGTCTGACGCAGGAAGAAGCGGATCAGGTCGTTTCTGCAACGAAAGCGGCGATTGAAAGCGTTTTCGCAGACCGGTGATAACAAGGCCGCACGGGGCCAACTTCACGAGGGAGTGGCCCCACCTTGTTGACGATATTTCTGCATTCTGCGACATTCGCTTTATGCAGAACTCCATCCCCATTAATCAGGACTACCTCGTTACAAGGCTTAAAGCGCTTCTTTCGATACCAAGCCCAACGGGTTTTACGGATGAAGCCGTCCGCTATGTCGCCCGTGAACTGGAAATGCTCGGTCTGGAAGTGATGCTGACCAGACGCGGTGCAATTCGGGCCCGTAGACCGGGCGCATCCCGGCGCCCGGCGCGGGGTATCGTATCGCATGTGGATACATTAGGCGCGCAGGTTAAGTACCTGAAAGATAACGGTCGTCTTGAACTGGTCTCCATTGGAAACTGGTCTGCCCGTTTCGCAGAAGGCGCACGGGTTTCCATCTTTTCCGGCAAGGGAACCTATCGCGGGTCCATCCTGCCATTAAAGGCATCCGGGCACACCTTCAACGAAGAAGTCGACACTCAGCCGGTCGGCTGGCCCCATGTCGAATTGCGGGTTGATGCACTGGCACGCAACAAGGAAGACCTTGTTCAGCTTGGGATTGATGTGGGCGATATTGTTGCTGTCGATCCCGCGCCAGAGTTTATTGATAACGGCTTCATCGTCTCTCGCCATCTGGATGACAAGGCAGGCGTGGCCATCATGCTCGCCTCACTCGAAGCCATGCAGCGAGGCGGGATCGAAACGCCGGTTGACACCTATTGGCTCTTCACCATCGGCGAAGAAGTTGGGGTCGGCGCGTCGGCTGTGGTGGTTCCCGATATTGCCTCTCTCGTTGCCATCGATAATGGAACGACCGCGCCGGGGCAGAACTCGTCGGAATTCGGCGTAACGCTCGCTATGGCCGACCAGACGGGGCCCTTCGATTATCATCTGACCAAGAAGCTTTATGAACTCTGTGGCGAACAAGATATTCAGGTACAGAAAGACGTGTTCCGGTATTATCGCTCGGATGCGGCTTCTGCCGTGGAGGCAGGGCATGACGTACGGACCGCGCTGTTAACATTCGGCGTTGATGCGTCCCATGGGTATGAGCGCATTCATTTGAGCGCCTTGACCTCAATTGCTAAACTGGCCGTTCATTATGCAATGAGCGACGTGGAAATTAAACGTGACGCCGAAGAAACAGCCAAGGGTTTGAAGGGCTTTACGCATCAAAAATCCACCAAAGCCGAGCAGGATTTGAAGCCTGAAGACACTCCCGCCGAATAGCAGAAACCTTCACAGTTTAAGGGCGGGCCGAGGTCCGCCTTTTTCAGCAGTATGAAATTTATTATGATAATTAGTTGATCCAGAAAAGTTTATGCCTATAAATTAGTGTTAGCTAAATAGGCATAACGAAAGGGGATCGCTCGATGAGAAGATTATTTCGTGCTGCGCTGGCGGCAATGGCGCTCGCAATTGCGGGGCCGGCAATGCCGTCCCTGGCTCAAACGCCGCCCAACGTGCTGATCGTGGGGCAGATTGCGGAGCCGCAATCGCTCGATCCGCATACAGTCACCGCAACCAATGATTTCCGTATTCTGGTCAATATCTATGATGGTCTCGTGCGCTATAAGGATGGGACACTCGAGGTTGAGCCTGCATTGGCCGAAAGCTGGACCATTTCAGATGACGGCAAGACTTATCGGTTCAATCTGCGTCAGGGTATCAAATTTCATGATGGGTCCGATTTCAACGCCGAGGCGGTGAAGTTCAACTTTGATCGGATGTTGAAGGAGGATCATCCTTTCTACAACACCGGGCCATTTCCCCTTTCCTTCAATTTCTCGTCGATTGAAGCCGTCAATGCGATTGATCCGACAACAGTCGAGTTCAAATTGAAAGAGCCATTTGCGCCATTTCTGTCCAATCTGGCTTATCCGACGGGTCTTATCGTTTCGCCCGAAGCTGTGAAGAGATATGGCAAGGAGTTTGGGCGGCATCCATCGGGAACAGGTCCGTTCAAATTTGCCGAATGGCAATCCGGTCAACGCGTTGTGGTGGAACGAAACCCCGATTACTGGGACGGCGCGCCCGCTTTGGAAGCCGTTGTGTTCCGCCCAATAACTGATCCGAATACCCGCGTTGCAGAAATGATGGCTGGTGGCCTCGATGTCATGGTGGAAGTGCCGCCAGACAATCTTGCCACGTTCAAACAGGACGCGAATTTTGCCGTAGCGGAACAGGCCGGACCTCATGTCTGGTTCACTATTCTGAATGCAAAAACTGGCCCTTTCGCTGATAAGAAGGTACGGCAGGCTGCAAATTATGCAGTCAACAAACAGGCGCTTGTCGATAATGTTTTGCAAGGCTCCGCGACTGTTGCAGCCGGTCCCATTCCACCGGCGTTCAACTGGGTTGAAGACAAGACGGAGGCTTATCCCTATGACCCCGAAAAGGCCAAAGCATTGCTGGCCGAGGCCGGTGTCACCAATCCGGAAATCACTTTCTATGTGACAGAGGGCGGCTCTGGCATGCTTGATCCCATCACCATGGGGGCGGCGATCCAGGCGGATCTTCAGGCCGTTGGGTTCACGGTTAAAATCGAGACTTACGAATGGAACACCTTTCTGGGCCGCGTGAACACGGGTCTCGGAGGCAAAGCCGATATGGCCGAAATGGCTTGGATGACCAATGACCCGGATACTGTGCCGTATCTGACGCTGCGGACTGATGCCTTGCCTGACAAGGGCGGATTTAATTCCGGCTATTATTCCAACGCGCAACTGGACGCGCTTCTTGAAAAAGCGCGCACGTCGAACAGCCAGGCCGAACGCGGCAAGCTCTACGGCGAGGTACAGGCGATTGTGCATGACGACGCGCCATGGCTTTTCGTAGCCAATTGGAAACAGAATGCGGTGACAACTGCTGCCGTCAAAGGCTTCAAGCTGCAACCGTCCTTCCTGCTGCATCTGAAAACGGTAACAAAGGAGTAAGCCTCAAGCCCGCTTGCCAAAGTCTACGGCAGCACTATCCCCGGATTTAAAGGAGGGCTTGAAATGCCAGCCTATATTTTAAAACGCCTTGTAGCGGTGATCCCCGTGTTGCTGGGACTTTCGATCATTGTTTTTCTCGTGATGGCCATGATCCCCGGCGACACGGCAACCGCATTGCTCGGCTCCTATGCAACGCCTGAAAACGTCGAGCGGGTAAACCGCGATCTTGGTCTGGATAAGCCTCTCGTGCAGCAGTATTTCATCTGGATCAGCAATCTGCTGCATGGCGATTTCGGCCGTTCCTTCGTTCTCAACAGGCCGGTACTCGATGAGGTTCTGGAACGATTTCATGCGACAATGATCCTGGCTGGCGTGGCGCTCGTCCTGTGTTCCATCGTCGGATTGCTGGCGGGCATCGTCTCAGCCGTACGTCAGTTTGGTTGGGCGGACAGGGCGATCACCTTCGTCGTTCTTGCTGGAATTTCCATCCCCTCATTTTGGCTCGGTCTCCTGCTGATTTATCTTTTCGCTGTTCATTGGCGGATTCTGCCAGCATCCGGTATGTATGCCGTCTATGGCGGCGGTGATCTGAAGGACTTGATCTGGCACCTGATCTTACCTGCTGCAACACTTGCCGTTGTGGCGGCGGGTGTTATCGCCCGATTGACGCGCAGCGCGATGCTGGAAGTTTTGCGACAAGACTATATCCGCACCGCCCGCGCCAAGGGGCTGAACGAGCGACGAGTGATCTACCGCCATGCGTTTCACGCTGCACTTGTCAGTGTCATTCCCGTGATCGGTATACAGGCAGGGTTTGTGCTGGGCGGAGCGGTCTATATCGAAACCGTATTTCAATGGCCGGGCATAGGCGCGATGCTGGTGAAGGCAATATCCACGCGCGATATTCTGCTGGTCCAAGGCGGTGTGTTTGTGGTGGCTGCGAGCTACGTCCTTTTCAATCTGGTTGCCGATATTTTCCAGACCATGCTTGATCCGAGGATTCGCACATGAGTTTGCTGACACAAAGTGCGGCGGTTGCGGCGCAGACACGATTGACCTCATGGGGGCTGCTCATGAGCAATCGGCTGGCCGCTTTCGGCTTTTTTCTGCTGGTCGCGATCTGCCTTGTCGTTCTGGCGGCGCCTTTGCTGCCGTTACCCGATCCGGATGCCACGTCACCCGCGACGCGGTTGCAGCCCTTGTTCACGTCCGGCCATTTGCTTGGAACGGATCAACTGGGCCGGGATATCCTGAGCCGGGTCATCTGGGGGACGCGTGTATCGGTGGCAGTGGGTTTTGCTGCTACTTTGATCGCGGCTGTTATCGGTTCTTCTATCGGTCTCGTCGCTGGTTTTATCGGTGGGCGCACCGATAATCTCATGATGCGCGGTGTCGATATGCTGATGGCATTTCCCTACATCCTGCTTGCTTTGGCGATTGTGGCGGTTCTTGGCCCCGGGCTGATGAATGCGCTTTTTGCAATAGCCGTCGTCAATATCCCGTTCTTTGCGCGCAATGTACGCGGTGTTACGCTGGGTCTCGCACATCGCGAATTTATCGACGCGGCGCGGCTTTCTGGAAAAAGCTCCATCTCGATACTAGCGAGCGAAGTCCTTCCCAATGTGATGCCGTTAATCGTCATCACCATGTCTACGACTGCCGGCTGGATGATCCTCGAAACGGCTGGTCTCAGCTTTCTCGGTCTGGGCGCGCAGCCGCCACAAGCTGATCTGGGTTCGATGCTGGGTGAGGGCAGGGCGCAGCTCTTCAATGCCCCGCATGTGTCGATTGTTCCGGGGCTGATGATTTTCCTGCTTGTGATTAGCTTGAATGTCCTTGGAGACGGTGTACGCGACGTTCTTGATCCACGCCTACGGTCCGGAGCCCTTGCGCGTCCCGGTGCACGAACCCAAGTCGCCAGAGATCGAGTTACAAAACCCGAAATATCGGGCAATGCGGCATTGTCGATTAATGGGTTGGAAACAGGGTTCGTCAGCGGCCGGCATTTCTCCCCTGCCGTCAAAAATGTTTCTCTCCAGTTGGAACGGGGGGAATGTCTCGGCCTCATTGGAGAAAGCGGGTCAGGAAAGAGCGTTACTGCGCTTTCAATCATGGGGCTTGTCGCATCGCCGCCCGGGCTTATCCGCCAAGGTTCCATATTTCTTGAGGGCAGGGATGTTCTTTCCATGCCGGAGACTGAACTGACGGCCCTTCGCGGCAGCAAGGTGGCCTATGTGTTTCAGGACCCGCTCACGACATTGCATCCAATGTATTCCATCGGCTGGCAGGTCGAGGAAGCGATCGGAGCGCATCGGCGCATCACTGCAACGGAGCGGCGCGCGCAAGCAATAGCACTGCTTGAAAAAGTTGGCATTCCAGACGCCAGAGAACGCGCCAGTCACTATCCGCATCAGCTTTCCGGCGGCCAGCGCCAGCGTGTTGGCATTGCAATGGCTCTGGCAAATGATCCCGATATCATCATTGCCGACGAACCGACGACGGCGCTCGATGTAACGGTACAGGCCAGAATTCTCGATTTGCTGCGCGAATTGCAGCGTGAACGCGGCATTGCGCTGTTGTTCATCACCCATGACTTTGGCGTGGTTTCAGAAATCTGCGACCGCGTTGCGGTGATGAAGGATGGCGAGATTGTCGAGACGGGCACGGCGAGGGCAGTCCTGTCCAACCCGCAGCATGACTATACCAAGCGGCTCATTGCGTGCGTGCCGGAACTCGGACAGGGCGCAAGTTTTCTGGACAAAGTAGCTAAAGTCTTTGGACGCGGGAATAAAGGCATGACAGCATGAGTGAAATTGCTATCCGTGCACGCGATCTGACCAAAACCTTTGGTGGGGGACGAACGCTCTTCGGTCGAAAACGCCATCAGGTTGATGCGGTTAAAAAAGTATCTCTTGATCTGCGGCGGGGGGAGACCCTTGCGGTGGTCGGCGAAAGCGGCTCCGGCAAGAGCACCCTTGCGCGCATGTTTGTCGGGCTGACGGAACCCACAAGTGGGACCATGACAATCGCGGATCGCGATGCGACCGATCTGCGCAAAGCCGGGGCTTCAGCATTTGGCAAGGTCATCCAATATGTCTTTCAGGACCCTGTCGCTTCGCTCAACCCGCGCAAGACGATAGGACAAATTCTTGACGTTCCGCTTAAGCTTCTGGGCAAACTCGACACGGCGCAGCGCAAACAGAAGATGGTGCGACTGCTTGATGCCGTGCAGATGCCAAAAGACACGCTGGAACGCTATCCGCATGAGTTCTCAGGCGGGCAAGCACAGCGGATTGCCATAGCGCGAACACTCGCAGCGGAGGCCGAGATTATCGTGCTGGATGAACCAGTCAGTGCGCTTGATGTTTCGGTGCAGGCTCAGGTTCTATTGCTCCTGGACCAGCTCAAACGGGAGTTCGATCTCTCTTATCTTTTCATAAGTCACGATCTTGCGGTTGTGGAAGCAATTTCAGATCGGGTGGCGGTGATGTACTTCGGAGAAATTGTGGAACAAGCCCCGACCCATGATCTTTTCGCTCATCCGCAACACGCCTATACGCGACAATTGCTGGAAAGCGCACCCCGCATCAGGAAAGAGTAGAAGCGCATGGTCAAGACGGACCTTAAAAACAAGGACGAAACACGGGCGCGTGCGCGCGTGAATAAAGCCAAGCGCAGGCCGGAAGAGATCGCCGACCGCATCAAGGATTTCATTAGGGCGAAAACCATGGAGCCCGGTGATCGGCTGCCTCAGGAAAAGGAATTGATCGATCAGTTCAAAGCCGCCAAGGGGACTGTTCGTGAGGCAATGAAAGCACTTGAAACGCAAGGGCTTATCTATACGCGTAGCGGGCCGGGCGGCGGCGCATTTGTGGCAGAGCCATCGGCACGACATGCTATGGAAATGCTGGGAAGCTTCTTCTTCTTCGATCAGCCGAGCTTGAGCGAAATCTATTCCATTCGCAAACTTCTGGAACCGGAAATTGCTGCATTGCTGGCGGGCAGGCTCATGCAAGGCGATGTCGTCCAACTGGAAAACACCATGCGCCTTTATGATCGCCCGCCTATCGATCTGGACGACCAGTACCAGCAGCGTGTGGCGGAACTCGATTTCCATTCGCTGCTGGCGCGATTGTGTCCCGACCGACTGCTCGGTTTCATCTGCGGGCTGACGCACCATCTTCTGCGGAACTTGCCTGTCGCACGGAGCATCTATGCAGATCCCACGCCTGCATCCCGTGAAGCTGGCCTTGTTTTCCAGCATCGTCTGCTGGCCGCACTTATAGAGAACAGACCAGAGGATGCACGACGCATCGCCTACGAACATATGCTGGCCGCCGAAGATTATATGCTCGCGAAGGCCAAGACAGTTAGCGGAGCTGATTAGGAAAAACCGATAAAAATGGGAACCATCCCGGCGCTCTTGCATTTGCAACTATGAGGGCCGCCGCCAGTTGATATGCGACGGCCCCTTTCGTGAGGGCATAGCCCGTAAGCTGTGAAGCAGTTTTCGGGCTGTGCAATGAACGAGGGCAGGGACAAACGGATTCCCGTTTGAAATCGCTCTCGTGATGACAATGGAGGTTTTGACCCTTTTTATGTGTGGAATTTGCGGAGAAGTCAGGTTCGATGGCGGTTCGCCATCGGTTTCGGCAGTCTCGAAAATGGCGGATGTTTTAAGCCCCCGAGGGCCGGACGCATCTGGTATCGTCATCCGGGGCAATATTGGCTTCGGTCACAGAAGACTGAGGATCCTCGATCTTTCCGAAAAATCGCAGCAACCAATGATCGACGCCGACTTCGGTCTCACACTGGTTTTCAATGGATGCATCTACAATTTCCGCGAGTTGCGTGCAGAACTTGAAGCAAAGGGTTATCACTTCTTCTCCGATGGAGACACGGAAGTGATCCTGAAGGCCTGGCATGCGTGGGGAGAAAATTGCGTCTCCCGATTTTTGGGTATGTTCGCTTTCGCAATCCACGAACGGGATACGGGAAGGATTATCCTCGCCCGCGACCGTTTCGGGATAAAGCCGCTCTATCTTGCTGAGGTCAACGGCGCATTGCGTTTTGCGTCTTCGCTGCCAGCATTGGTGAAAGCCGGCGGCGTTGATACTTCAATCGACCGCGCTGCTCTCCACAATTACATGAGCTTTCACGCGGTCGTTCCACCGCCGCGCACGATCTATGAAGGTGTGCGTAAGCTTCCGCCTGCAACGATGCGCATCTATGAAGCCAATGGCAATTTCAAAGACCGGATTTATTGGCAGGCGCCCTATCGCCGACTGCCGGGTGACAGCGCTCTGAGCCGGGAGGAATGGCAGGAGCAATTGTTGGATATGCTCCGTGTGGCAGTCAAAAGACGCATGATTTCTGATGTTCCGGTCGGCGTTCTTCTTTCCGGTGGCGTGGATTCCAGCCTCATCGTGGGGTTGCTGGCCGAAGCAGGGCAGACTGGCCTTATGAGTTTTTCTGTCGGTTTCGAAGAAGCCAATGGTGAGAAAGGCGATGAGTTCGTCTATTCGGACCTGATAGCCAAGCATTTCGGAACGGATCACCACAAAATCTTTGTTCCGTCGGCGGATCTCATGGGCGCCTTGCCTGGAACCATTGCCGCCATGTCGGAGCCGATGGTTTCCTATGACAATGTGGGCTTTTACCTTCTCTCGAAGGAAGTGTCGAAGCACATCAAAGTTGTCCAATCAGGTCAGGGCGCGGACGAGGTATTCGGTGGCTATCACTGGTATTCGCCTCTCATTGATTCCAACGATGTGGTCAGCGACTATGCCAAGGGATTCCGCGACCGGACGCATGCGGTGCTTGCAACGCAATTGTCTCCAGAGTGGATGTCCGAACAGGATTACAGCCAGCAACTTCTCGAACAAAGGCTGCTTGAGGATGGCGCCGATACGCCCGTGGATCGCGCGTTGAGGCTCGATACCAATGTGATGCTCGTGGACGACCCGGTCAAACGCGTCGATAACATGACGATGGCATGGGGTCTGGAAGCGCGGGTGCCCTTCCTTGACCATGAACTCGTTGAACTGGCAGCGCGGATACCTCCTGAGGAAAAGCTGCGCGATGGCGGCAAAGGCATCCTCAAGGATGTAGCGCGGAAGATCATCCCAAGCGAGGTCATCGACCGCAAGAAGGGTTATTTTCCGGTGCCGCAGCTCAAATATATCGCCGGGCCCTATCTCGACATGTTGCGCGATGCGTTGTCATCCCAGAAGGCGCGCGAACGTGGGCTTTTTCAGCGCGATTACCTGGAGCGTCTGTTCACAAAGCCCTCAGACCACATCACGCCACTGCGTGGATCGGAATTGTGGCAGGCGGGCCTGTTGGAGATGTGGCTCCAGACGCAGGAGGCATAAATGCATAACCATGGTGAGGAACGTATGACCCGGCAGAAAGCCAGGGGCGGCAAGGCTCTTTCGCATCGTCTGACCCGCTTGCGCACGCCTGAAAGTGCTGGGTTTTACCAGGAGCATTCTCAAGGCCATAAGGCGGAAACTGATAGCAGGCATCGCAATGTAGCACTCGATTGCGGCTGGGGCCGTTTGTTGTTTGCTCAGACATTCGACAGCAACCAAGCCATTATTGACGCCATGCGGGCCGAAGCTCCGGCAAGTAGAGATATCCTGTTTTATGTCAGCGATCCGCATGTGCTATTGTCGCTGGCACCGCAAGAGATTTTTCTCGATCCGTCGCATACTTACCGTCTGGAACTGTCGACCTACCGGGCTGGCGGGCGTCGCACACGTGGCATCACCATTCGTCGCGCCATTTCGGAAATTGATGCAGATGGTATCAACGGGGTCTATGCAGCGTGCGGGATGGTTCAGCTTCGGGAAGATTTCTTTTCTGCCGAGCGGGTCAACCGCGCTGTGACCTATTTTGTCGCTCAGGACGACGCCACTGGCGAAATTGTTGGAACGGTCACTGGCATCGACCATCAGCGCTTGTTCGACGATCCTGATCGCGGGGCGTCCCTCTGGTGCCTCGCGGTTCATCCGCAGGCGCGTCAACCCGGTATTGGTGAAAAGCTGGTGCGCATGCTGGCCGAACATTTTCAGGCGCGTGGGTTGCGTCATATGGATTTGTCGGTGCTGCATGACAATGAAAACGCTATCCGTCTGTATGAGAAACTTGGATTCAATCGCGTTCCGCTTTTTGCGGTTAAGTGCAAAAACGCCATCAATGAAAAGTTCTTCGCATCTCGTCTCGAAGCCGTTGAGGCACTTAATCCCTATGCGCGGATCATTGTGGATGAAGCAATGCGCCGGGGTGTCCAGGTTGATGTAACAGATGCGGAAGGCGGCTTCTTTCGTCTCTCTTACGGGGGGCGTTCGGTTCATTGTCGCGAAAGCCTATCTGAGATGACCTCCGGCGTGGCGATGTCGATCTGTGATGATAAGGCCGTGACCCGACGGGTTGTTGAAAAAGCGGGACTGACCGTGCCAGCGCAGATCTCCGCCGACGCACGCCCTGAAATGCTCGAAGCTTTCTTGCGTCAACATGGGAAGCTTGTCGTCAAACCGGCGCGCGGAGAACAGGGCCGGGGGATCTCTGTTGGAATATCCGATATGAAGCAGCTGCAAACGGCAATCAAACAGGCGCGCACTGTTTGTGATCGGGTTCTGCTGGAAGCCTGTTTTGATGGTGAGGATTTGCGTCTGGTTATTATCAATTATCAGCTTGTCGCAGCAGCGGTGCGTCGCCCTCCACGTGTGTTGGGTGACGGAAATACACCTGTGCGAAAGCTCATCGAGATTCAATCACGTCGTCGCTCTGCCGCCACTGGTGGTGAAAGCCGTATTCCGATCGACGCTGAAACTAAAAGATGTCTCCAAGAGCAGGCGCTATCGCTCGATAGCGTACTAGAAGACGGCCATGAAATCACGGTGCGCAAGGCTGCCAATCTGCATACTGGTGGGACCATTCATGACGTCACATCTATTGTCGATCCCGAGCTAGTCAATGCGGCTTGTCGTGCCGCGCGTGCAATCAATATTCCGGTGGTCGGCATCGACTTTATGGTCAAACAACCGGATAGACCGGAGTACATTTTCATTGAGGCCAATGAGCGACCAGGGCTAGCCAACCATGAACCAAGACCAACAGCGGCCAAGTTTGTTGAGTGCCTGTTTCCGCAGCTTCACCACGACGGTTGAAATGGTTCTGCATCAATATACTACATGAATAAGCCATGTTAAGCTGCTATCATGTAACGGTGATTTCTTAGTACAAAAGTAAAACAGGTGACCCGCTTTCCGGCGGGGCACCTGTTTTGTGTCATGGTCGGGTTGGGGCAGGGGCTGTCCCAAGTGAGTTGTTTGTTATGCCTTGCCGAGACGCTTACGCAATTCGGTGTTTTCGGAGCGAAGCTTTGCAGCCAGTTCCTTGCGCAGCTTGAGATTTTCAGCTTCCAGTGCAACAAGCGCCTTGAGATCGTCGCTCGACGATGCCTTGGCAGCAGCCGGTGCTGCGGTCTTTCCAGCAGCATTCTTCCAGTTGTAATAGGTCTGTTCGCTGACTTCAGCCTGCTGCAATGCAGCTTTCAACGTGACCTTGCCACCCTTGGTAGCCTTTTCAACGGAGGCAAGAATAGAAGCGCGTTCGGCTGGCGAATATTTCTTCACCTTGCGGCCAGCTGGTGCTGCAGCAGCTGCAGCGGCCTTGGGTGCGCTCTTGGCAGCTTTGGGAGCCTTGACTGCCTTCGCCGCAGGCTTTGCAGCGACCGCTTTAGGCTCGGCCTTCTTGCGCGGTGCACGGGTTTTCGGCTTGCTGCTTGCAGGCTCTGCGGCAGCGGTCTGGTTTGCTTCTACAATGGTTTCATCAGCCATGTTCAGTTTCTCCTGAATTGATACTCGGGTAAGCTTTCCGGGTGCCGAATATATGGGACAATGCTTAATGCAACCATAAGTGCCATTACTTTGACAATTTGTGAAGAGATGCCATCCAAAGACATGCGGCGAGCGATCTATTATGAAGGCGGATTGATTGTTGAAAACGGGCCCCGAAATCTATAGGTAGAGCGCAGTACCTGTCGTACACTTCCATGGAATTTGATCGAGAAAGCTATTTTCGGATGAAGAATCCAATCCGCAATGTTGTGGTTGAATATAAGAACCGGCGTGCGCGCAAGAGCGGCAACTCTCTTTGGGGCAACCTTGATCTGAAATCGATTGCCCGTGAAGTGGACGAGGATGTCAAGGCACCGCACGCAGCCGAGCCGTCAAAGCCCGCTATCCCGCAAGCTGACAGCAAGCCCGCTGAGACCATCCAAGAACCCACCCCACAGGGGAAAGCCATTGTTGAGCCGGTGATCTTGGAAGCAATCGCGTCCCCGCAAGAAGCCGAAACGCTTCCGGCTATCGCCACTCCCGTCTCGGCAACGCCTGAAAAGAAAAAGCGAAATACTCGCCGTCACTTGAAGGCAATTGCTGACAAGCCGGTAAAGGCAAAACCATCTCCGAGAGCGAAACTTGATATTCTGGATGAACTGCAAGCGCTTGAGGCCGAGAATGCTACACTAAAACGACAGCTGGCTGAAAAGCTCAACGCCGAAAACCAGAAAATGCGAAAAATGCTTATGAGGTAGAGGTTAATAATTTATCCGATTGATTGTTTGAATATCTTTCCCGGCGCCTAAACCTGTATTCCTGCCTAAGCAGTAATTATCGTGTCTTATTTGATTTGGAAAAATATGTCGATTTAGTATAAACAATCCGGCGACTGGGGAGTTTTTCGACTTCTTCAGCATCGAAGAGGCGAGACATGGATGCAAAGTCGGTCTATATCACAGTGATGCTGATCATTCTTGCGAATGGCGGCGTTCTGAGCGCAATCCTCTCCGATTTTCCGACCACGTTAAGACCTGCTGCTCGTATCTGGCAATGGGCTACTCTGCTCGTCGCCCTTGGATGTGGAATATTCGCCGCCGAAGTTTACTTGCCGTCGAACCTGGCGATCATTACGGCAAATGTGGTTTTGATGATAGCGCTGAGCATGTATCATCTGGCCATCAGACAGTTTCACGGTTTGCCCCTTTACTCGCACGTTCTGTTGGTGCCGGTCTTGGGTATGCTCCCGTTTCTTTATTACGTTGTCTTCGTTCCAGACATCAAAGTGCGGGTGGTCATCGTTTCGATTCTTTGGGCTATCATCATGTTGGCCTCGACAGCTATCCTGATCAGTCCCGAACACTCAAAGGAGTATCAATCCCGTAGTCGGTTTGCGATGGCTGTAATTTACATAATGGCGGCGCTTACTACGATACTGCGCGCAATCCTTTACGTTTCGCTAGATACACAACCGAATTTCACGATTGCGGACAACACCCACTGGATGAACAGCGTGACGCCAGTGTTTCTATCTGTATTGCCGGTTATTGGAACCACAACATTTTTGCTCATGTGCTCCGATCAGGTCAAACGCCGTTGGCAGAATGCTGCATCACGCGATTATTTAACAGACCTGCCAAACCGGCGTTCGCTGATTGCGTATGGTACGTCGATCATAGGGTCCACCGAAGAAACATCCAGTCACCGGGCAGTTGCAATCCTCGATATCGATCAGTTCAAATCCATCAATGATAGCTATGGTCATTTTTCAGGCGACGTCGTTTTGCAAACGCTTGCACAAAGACTAAAAGCCATTTTGCAGGCTGATGATTTTATTGCTCGTACAGGCGGTGAGGAGTTCGTAATCATTTTTGGCGAAAAAAGCAGCCGTGATGCAGAAATGGCCGCCGAACTAGTCCGTAACGCCGTTGCGGGAAACGTGTTTTCTATAGGCAACGCGTCAATATCAGTCACGGTGTCGATCGGACTTGTCGTCCAGAACAAATCGATGAAGTTCGATGACGTGATGATACATGCTGACAAGGCGCTGTATGTCGCAAAGAATAATGGACGCAATCGGATTGAAGTCGTTGCGATAGACACGGCGTGATAGCTCGACCGTTGCAGGTGTGAGTTCCATAAGATAGATTACGCGATCCAATTGTATAACAGCAATATACAGATGCGACAGATGGGCAAGATAGAGATGCGACATTTTTAGGTCGCGTGCCCTGTTCAGAT